>NZ_JBKGHJ010001199.1:0-646 GCF_046520365.1 Corallococcus sp. 4LFB | reverse complement strand
GAAGCAACTCGACTACTGGAAGCAGCAGCTGGCCGGGGTGCCCTCCGCGCTGGAGTTGCCCACCGACTTCCCGCGTCCCGCCATTCGCGACGGCCGGGGGGCTCGGCATGACGTGCTGCTGCCCCGCGAGTTGACGGACGCACTCAAGGCCCTCGCGCAGCAGGAGGGTGCCTCCCTCTACATGGCGCTGCTGACGGGCTGGCAGTTGCTGATGGCCCGCTACTCCGGCCAGGAGGACGTCACCGTCGGCTCTCCCATGGCGGGCCGCACGCGCGGAGAGGTGGAAGGCCTCATCGGCCTCTTCGTCAACGCCCAGGTGCTTCGCACGCGCGTGGCGGGCCGCGACTCCTTCCGCACGCTGCTGCGCCAGGTGCGCGAGACGGTGCTCGGCGCCCAGGAGCACCAGGAGCTCCCCATCGAGCGTCTCGTGGAGGAGTTGAAGCCCGAGCGCATCCCGGGGCGCACCCCCTTCTTCCAGGTGATGCTCACCTACCAGGCCTCCTTCCGCGGCGCCGCCTCCGTCGAGGGCGTGAAGCTGGAGGCGATGGAGCTCGACACCTTCTCCGCCAAGTTCGACTTGACGCTCCAGGTGCTGGAGACGGACGCGGGCCTCAAGGGCTACCTCGAATACACCACCGACCTCTTC
>NZ_JBKGHJ010001198.1:0-647 GCF_046520365.1 Corallococcus sp. 4LFB | reverse complement strand
GCGCCACCGCGTTCTGGAGCTGCCGCACGTTGCCGGCCAGGGCGCGGCGGTGAGGGCCTGGAGGGCCTGGGGCGTGAAGCCCTCCAGCTCCGGCCGGTTCGCGGCGGCGAGGAAGTGCATGGCGAGCAGCGCGATGTCCTCGCGCCGCTCGCGCAGGGCGGGCATCCGCACCGTCACGCCGCCCAGCCGGTAGTAGAGGTCCTCGCGGAAGCGGCCTTGCGCCACCTCCTCCGCGAGGTCCCGGTGCGTGGCCGCGACCACGCGCACGTCCACCGTCACCGGCGTGGTGGTGCCCACGCGGCGGATCTCCTTCTCCTGGAGCGCGCGGTTGAGCTTCACCTGCACGGGCAGGGGCAGGTCCCCCACCTCGTCCAGGAAGAGCGTGCCGCCGTGGGCCTCCTCGAAGAGGCCGGCCTTCGCGCCCGTCGCGCCGGTGAAGGCGCCGCGGGCGTGGCCGAAGAGCTCGCTCTCCACCAGCTCCGCCGGCAGCGCGCCGCAGTTCACCGCGACGAAGGGCCTGTCGCGGCGAGGGCTCTCGCGGTGCAGCGCGCGGGCGGCCAGCTCCTTGCCGGTGCCCGTCTCGCCGGTGAGCACCACGGTGAGGTCGCGCGACGCCACCTGCGCGAGCAGGGCGTGCGTCTTCTGAG
>NZ_JBKGHJ010001197.1:0-648 GCF_046520365.1 Corallococcus sp. 4LFB | reverse complement strand
CTTCCGGATCGCTGCCCTCTCAAGCCCCCGCGACGGAGCCTCCGCGCGAAGAAGAAGCCGTCGCTCCGCACGGTGCGGCTTCGGACGCGCTGCCCTCGCAAGCCCCCACCGCGACGGAGCCTCCGCGCGACGAAGAAGCCGCCGCCTCCATCAGCACGGCCTCGTCACAGCCGCTCACCGCGGAGCACCTCTCCCGCGCCAGCGAAGCTTCGACGTCAGGCAGCCCGGCCTCGTCACAGACCTCCGCCGCGACACAGGCCCCACGCGCCGACGAAGCCGCCCCACTGCCTGCCGCTGAGGCACAGAGCAGCGCCGCCACCGCGCGCAGCCGGCGCCGCACGCTCTTCGACCTGACTCCCGCCGTGCCCGTCACCGCTCCCGCGGCGGCGGAGGTCGTGCTCGGCATCGACGTGGGCACCTCGCACGCCCGCGTCGCCGCGTTCATCGACGGCGTCGCCACGCCCATCCCCATTCCCGGCACCGACGGCGCGGGCATTCCCTCCGTCATTGCGGTGGCCAGCTCCGGGGAGTTCCAGGTCGGCGCCGCCGCGCTCGTCGAAGCCGCACGCGCCCCCCGCCGCGCCGCGGTCGGCCTCAAGCGCCTGCTCGGCGTGCGCGCCCGCTCCCCGAACCTGCGCTGGCTCTCCC
>NZ_JBKGHJ010001196.1:0-651 GCF_046520365.1 Corallococcus sp. 4LFB | reverse complement strand
TCGCCCGCACCGGGGCGCGCGCTACGGGGACCTGTTCCAGCGGGCCCGCGCCGCGGCCGTGCGCGAGGGCTTCGGCTGGACCCACACCCTGTGCCACGGCGACCTGGGGCTGTGGGAGCTGCTGGAGACGGCGCGGCGGCTGTCCTCGGCGCCGCTGGGCCGGACCGGGAGGTGCTGGACGCGGAGCTCATCTCCGGCCTGGAGGCGCGCGGTCCGGTGGCGGGGCTCGCGCGCGACGCCTTCTCACCCGGGCTGATGGCGGGGCTGGGCGGCGTCATCCACACGCTCTTGCGCATGCACCCGGAGAGCCGGCTCGTGTCGCCGCTGCTGCTGGGCCGCGCGCCGGACATGGATCCGGACGCGCCCTGAGCCGTGCGGAGGTGCGTGCGTCACCGGCCCGCTCCTGGCGGGGCCGGTGACCCACAGGGGGGGCGTCAGTCGCGGGTGTCGCGGCGCACGGTGACCTTGCGGCCGCGCAGCGTGGAGCCCTTCAGCGCGGAGATGATGCGCGCGGCGTCCGGCTCCGGCACCTCCACGATGGAGTACATGTCCGCGATGTGGATCGCGCCGATGCGCGAGGACTCGAGCCCCGCCTCGCCCGCGATGGCGCCCACCAGGTCCGCCGGCCGCATGATCGTTCTCCTTACTGAG
>NZ_JBKGHJ010001195.1:0-653 GCF_046520365.1 Corallococcus sp. 4LFB | reverse complement strand
TTCCAGGCTCCGGCAGGGCCTTGCGGTCCACCTTGCCGTTGGCGTTGAGGGGCAGCGCGTCCAGCACGAGGAACGCGGAGGGCACCATGTACTCCGGCAGGTTCCGCCGGAGGTGGGCCTTGAGTGCGTCGGAGTCCAGCGCATGGCCTTCGCGCGCGGCGACGTAGCCGATGAGGCGCTTGTCCGTGTCCGCGCCCCGGGCCACGACAACGGCTTCGTTGACGCCAGGGAATGCACGCAGCGCTGCTTCGATTTCACCCAGCTCGATGCGGAAGCCGCGCACCTTCACCTGGAAGTCGACGCGGCCCAGGAAGTCGAGCGTGCCGTCCTCTCGCCAGCGGGCCTTGTCGCCCGTGCGGTAGAGGCGCTCGCCCGGCGTGGAAGCGAAGGGGTGGGGGACGAAGCGCTCCGCGGTCAGGTCCGGGCGGTGGAGGTAGCCCCAGGCGAGGCCCTGGCCACCGACGTACACCTCCCCCGCGACGCCCACGGGCACCGGACGCAGGTGCGCGTCGAGCACGTAGACGGTGGAGTTGGAGAGCGGCCGGCCAATGGGCACCGCACCATTCATCACCGAGTCGGGATGCATGGCGAAGGTGGCGGAGAAGGTGGTGTTCTCCGTGGGGCCGTAGCCGTTGAGGAAGGTGGTGCCTTCG
>NZ_JBKGHJ010001194.1:0-657 GCF_046520365.1 Corallococcus sp. 4LFB | reverse complement strand
GCCGGTGACGGGCTGACGGCCGGGGAGCGGGTCCCCGGCCGGGCCGTCAGGCCACCTGTTGATCCGACGGGGCGGCGATCCCCGCGTCGCCTTCCACCACGAGCTTGCTGCGGCCGCCGCCCTGCTTCACCACGCGCACCTGCACGCCGATGCGCTCGGCGAGCCCGCTGACGTGGGAGATGATGCCCACCTGGCGGCCGGTGGCCTGGAGCGCGTCGAGCGTGGCCAGCGCCACCTCCAGCGTCTCCGGGTCCAGCGTGCCGAAGCCCTCGTCGATGAACAGGGTCTCCACCTGCGTCGTCTCCGACGACAGCGAGGCCAGGCCCAGCGCGAGCGCCAGCGACACGAGGAAGCTCTCGCCGCCGGAGAGGCTGGCCACACTGCGCACCTCGTCGCCCATGTCGCCGTCCACCACCTGGAGGTCCAGGTCGTGGCCGGGCACGCGCTCCAGGCGGTAGCGGCGCGCCAGCTCGCGCAGGTGCGCGTTGGCGTGCAGGAGCAGCGCGTCCAGGGTGAGGCTCTGGGCGAAGACCTTGAACTTCTTCCCGTCGTGCGAACCGATGAGGTCGCCCAGCGTCTTCCACACCTCCGCGTCGGCGCGGCGCAGCTCCAGCGCCCGGGCCTCCGCGCCATGGCGCGCGCGGGCGGCGTCGTCGG
>NZ_JBKGHJ010001193.1:0-657 GCF_046520365.1 Corallococcus sp. 4LFB | reverse complement strand
CACCGGCCGGGGCCCTGCGCTCCCCTGGCCGGATGCCCGGCGCGGGACGCGGGGCCGGGGCCCGGAGGCAATCGCCGCGCGGGTGCGCCGTAGGGAAGGGTGAAGGCGTTGATCACTGGAGAGACACCATGAACTTCGCGAACGAGTTGGACCGCAGGGACCTGGAGTTGAAGTCCGTCATGGCCGTGTGGGTGGCCTTCGTGGCGATGGGCGCGGTCTTCCTGGGCCAGTTGCTCTAGTCAGGGCTTCCGGGTCCGGCGGACGTACTGCTGGATGAAGTCCCGCTCCTCCGCGCGCAACGCGCTCAGGCGCAGGCCGTAGCCCCGGGGGTTCTTGCCGTCCTCCAGGGAGTTCTCCCAGATGACGGAGCTGCGCAGGGTCATCACCCGCTCCGGATCATCGAAGCGCAGCGTCAGCTCCACCTGCGTCCCCAGCCGCAGCGGCCGGTCCGTTCCGATGAACAGACCCCCTGACGACAGGTTGATGATGCGGTGGTCGGTGAAGATGCCCGTGTTCTTCATCGTCACCCGCACGTCCGCGTGCAGCCGGTCGTCCGAGCGGCGCTCCAGGCCCACGAACTCGGCGCTCGAATACGAGGGCGCGGGGGCGGCCACGGGGCGCCGGACGGGCGCGGGCGGCGGCGGCGTGGGAGCCGGC
>NZ_JBKGHJ010001192.1:0-661 GCF_046520365.1 Corallococcus sp. 4LFB | reverse complement strand
GCGTGCTCGACGCCGCAGCGGCGACGGTGGCCGTGTGGGTGGGCAACTTCGACGGCACGCCGATGGCGCGGCGGTGTCCGCATCACGGGCGGCGGCCCGGTGTTCGCGCGCGTGATGTCGCTGGCGATGAGGGGCCTGCGCGCCGCGCCGCTGGTGGACCGCGGCCACTTCGAGGCCGCGGAGATCTGCCCGCTGTCCGGCGAGCGCGCGGGCCCGAACTGCCCCGGAGCGATGAAGGAGGTCTACCTGCCGGGCACGGCGCCGCGCCACGCGTGCAAGATGCACCGGAGCGACGGCGCGCTGGACGTGGGCCCGGCGTACCTCGCGTGGGCGCAGGCGGAGGGGCTGACCTCCACGTCGGTGAGCGCGGAGGGCGGGCCGGGGATGGAGCCCGGCTTCATCCTGCCGGCGAACGGGGATGAGTTCCTGGTGGAGCCGGAGCTGCCTGAGAGCGCGCAGGCGGTGCCGGTGCGCGTGATGGCGCCGCGGGGAGCGAAGCTGCTGGAGCTGCGCACGGACGACGGCCGCCGCATCGAGCTGCGCCCGCCCTTCGTGACGCGGATGCCGGCGGTGGAGGGGAGCGCCGCCTGGAGCGTGTGGGAGCCCGGGGGCTCCACGCCGCTGGCGGTGACGCGGTACCGCGTCCGATGAACGCGGCGGG
>NZ_JBKGHJ010001191.1:0-661 GCF_046520365.1 Corallococcus sp. 4LFB | reverse complement strand
AGCACCGACCTGTTCGAAGCGGCGACGGTGCGCCGGATGGTGGAGCACCTGCGCATGCTGCTGGAAGGCGTGGTGGCGAAGCCGGAGGAAGCAGTGGGCCGGCTGCCGCTGCTGACGGAGGCAGAGCGCCAGCAGGTGCTGGTGACGTGGAACCAGTCGCAGGCGGAGTACGAGCGCGACACGACAATTCCGCACCTCTTCGAGGCGCAGGCGAAGCGCACCCCGGAAGCCTTGGCGGTGGTGAGCGGCAAGCAGCGGCTGACGTACCGGGAGGTGGAGGCAAAGGCGAACCAACTGGCGCACCGGCTGCGCAAGCTGGGCGTGGGCCCGGAGTCGCGCGTGGGCCTGTGCGTGGAGCGCACGGCGGACGTGGTGGTGGGAACGCTGGGCATCCTGAAGGCGGGCGGCGCATACGTGCCGCTGGACCCGAGCTACCCGAAGGAACGGCTGGGCTGGCTGTTGGAGGACGCCCAGGGCCCGGCGCTGGTGGCGCACTCGCACCTGCTGGAGTCGTTGCCCCCCTTCACCGCGCAGGCGGTGTGCCTGGACCGTGAAGAGGAGTGGGCGGAGGAATCGTGCTGCCCGGTGACGTCGGAAGTGCGCCCAGAGAACGTGGCGTACCTCATCTACACGTCGGGAAGCACGGGCCGTCCGAAGGGCG
>NZ_JBKGHJ010001190.1:0-662 GCF_046520365.1 Corallococcus sp. 4LFB | reverse complement strand
CCGCGCCGCGGCGGAGGCGATGCGCGGCGAGCCCTCCACGCTGGAGCTTGCGTACCACCTGGACGCGCGCGCGGAGAACCTGCTCGCCGTGGGGGCCTGGGCGCTGGGCGCGCTGCTCTTCGCCACGCGCCACGCCTGGACGCGCACACTCTCCCGCGGGCTGGCGGCCGCTTCCCGCGTGGGCGCCGAGCGCGGCTACCGCCTGCTGCTGCACCAGCTGGACCGGCTGTCCACGTGGCTGCACGAGAAGGAGGTGCGCGACCTGCGCGACCGGGTGGCGTCCGTGCTGGTGCCCACGGGCCTGCTGGGCCTGGCGGTGCTGGGCGTGACGCCGCTGCGCGACCGCTTCCAGGTGGGCACGGTGGGGTGGGCGGACGTGACGCTGGTGATGGCGCTGGCCTTCGCGTCCGCCGCCGCGCTGGCCACGCTGCGCGCGAAGGGGCACCTGCGGCTGGTGCTGCTCATCTCCTGCGTGGGCTTCAGCCTGGCCATGGTGTTCGCCCTCGCGGCCGCGCCCGACGTGGCCCTCACCTCCGTGCTGGTGGAGACCACCTTCACGCTGCTCTTCGCGGGCCTCCTGGCCCTGCTCCCCCGGGACCGGCTCGAGCGCGCCCAGCACGAGGCCCAGCACCCGCGCGGCCGCGACCGCCTGGCCGCGGCGG
>NZ_JBKGHJ010000118.1:0-18463 GCF_046520365.1 Corallococcus sp. 4LFB | reverse complement strand
TGTCGGGGCGGCCGGGCGCGCCGTCGCGTCCGAGGCTCGCGACGCAGGGGTTGCTCGACTGGCCGCTGCGCGGCGTGCTGTATGGCCGCTTTGGCAAGAAGGGCAGGGAGCCGCACGACGGCATCGACCTGGCGGCGCCCGCGGGCACGCCCATCAAGACGGCGCAGGCGGGCACGGTCCTCTACGCGGGCGAGCAGAAGGGCTACGGCCTCATCGTCATCGTGGAGCACGCCTCGCCGCTGATTACCCTCTACGCGCACAACCGCGACCTGCGCGTGAAGACGGGGCAGAAGGTCCGGCGCGGGCAGGTCATCGCCACGGTGGGCGAGTCCGGCCGCACGTCCGGCCCGCACGTGCACTTCGAGGTGCGCGTGGACGGCAAGCCGGCGGATCCGCTGGAGTACCTGGGCGTGATGCCGCCCGCGTCCGACTGAGCCGCTGGACGTGAAGGGCGGCCACCTCCGCCAGGTGGGCCGCTAGATGGTCCGACAGATGGACCGTTCATCCAGTTCGGATTGACTGGCCCCGCCCAGCCACGGTTCCCCAACTGGTCCGACAGTCGGACCAGTTCAAGCGGTTCGTCGGAGGGGCGGACGCAGCCCAGTCACGGTCCTCCAACTGGTCCGACTGTCGGACCAGTTCAAGCGGATCGTCGGATTGAGCGGCCTCCGCTCGACCACGGTTGCCCAACTGGTCCGACAGTCGGACCAGTTCGTTCTCCGCGCCGCCAACAGACCGTCTCCCCAGGCGTCTCACGTTCTCATGGGTTGGGACGGCGTTCCTGTGCCGAAGGCTCAGGGGACGTCGGGCGTCGCGCGGGGCGGGTAGCCTCCGGCGTGGCGGGCGCGCTCGCGCACCAGGGCGAGGATGTTCTCGCAGGTGGGCATGGGCCTGCCCACGAGCTGGCCCAGCTCCACCACGGCGCCCAGCAGGGCATCAATCTCCATGGGGCGCCCGCGCTCCAGGTCCTGGAGCATGGACGTCTTGTGCGCGCCGACCTGGCTTGCGCCCTGGATGCGCTGATCCACGTCGATGAGGAAGCGGGCCCCCAGGACTTCCGCCACCACCTGCGCCTCCACCATCATCGCGCGCGCCACGGCGCGCAGGTCCGGCTGGCGGGCGAGGACGTCGAGCGTCGCGCCGGTGAGCGCCGACAACGGGTTGAAGGCGAGGTTGCCCCAGAGCTTCACCCAGATTTCATCGCGGATGCGGGGGCGCACGGGGGACTTGAGCCCGGCCTTCATCATGAGCTGCGACAGGGCCTGCGCGCGCGGGCTCTTGCTGCCGTCCGGTTCTCCCAGCGTCACGCGGTCGTTGTACGTGTGGACGATGACGCCGGGGGAGACGACCTCCGCCGCCGGGTACACCACCGTGGCGATGACGCGCTCCGGAGGCAACGTGCGCAGCAGCACTCCGCCGGGGTCCACGCTCTCGATGTGGCGGCCTGCGTACGGGCCTTCGAGTCCGTGGAAGTACCAGTACGGCACGCCGTTGATGCCGGTGACGAGCGCCGTCCCCGGGCCCAGCAGCCGGGCGATTTGAGGCGCGGCGGCGGGCAGGGCGTGGGCCTTGAGCGTGAGGAACACGTAGTCCTGCGGGCCCACGTCGTCGGGAGCATCCGTGCAATGCGGACGCACGGTGACCGTCTCGCCGCCGCTGGTGAGCGTGACGCCGTGGGTGCGCATCGCGTCCAGGTGGGCGCCTCTCGCGATGAAGGTGACGTCCGCGCCGGCCTGGAGCAGCTTGACGCCGAGGAACCCGCCGATGGCGCCCGCGCCGAAGATGGCGATCCTCATGACGTGAGCCCCAGCCGCTCCGCGAGCCCGATGCGCTGCACCTTGCCGGTGGGGCCCTTGGGCAGCTCCGTGAGGAAGACGATGCGGCGGGGCACCTTGAAGTCCGCCACGCGTGACGCGACGAAGTCACGCAGCTCGCGCTCGGTGGGGTTGTGGCCCTCGCGCGGGACGACGGCGGCGGCCACGTCCTCTCCGAGCTTCGGGTGGGGCAGGGCGAACGTCACGGCCTGTTGCACGGCGGGATGATCCAGCAACACGGTGTCCACCTCCAGCGGGCTCACCTTCTCCCCGCCGCGATTGATCAGCTCCTTCAGCCGGCCGGTGAGGCGCAGGTAGCCCTGCGCGTCGAGCGTGCCCTGGTCGCCCGTGCGGAACCACCCGTGGGTGAAGGCGCGCGCGTTGGCCTCGGGGTTGTTCACGTAGCCGGACATGACGTTGGGGCCCCGGATGACCACCTCGCCGAGCGCACCTGGAGGCAGCAGCGTGCCCGCTTCGTCCATGATGGCGACCTCCGGGCCCGCGGCGAGCCCCACCGACCCCGCGTACCGGGGACGCGGTGGAAGCGGGTTGGAGGCCATCTGGTGCGCGGCCTCCGTCATGCCGTAGCTCTCGATGACGGGCACGCCGAAGACGCGCTCCAGTTCCTCCATCACCTGCGGGGGCAGCGACGCGGAGGAGGACCGGATGAAGCGCAGCCGGTGGTCCTTCAAGCTGTCCGCGTTGCGGCGGGCACGCTCCAGCAGCGCCTGATGCATGGTGGGGACGGCCGTGTACCAGGTGGGGCGGACCTCCTCGAACCAGGAGAAGAAGCGCAGGGCGTTGAAGCCCGGCGTGCACACCACGCGGCCTCCGGCCCCCAGGCTGGACAGCACCGCCGCCACGAGCCCGTGGATGTGGAACAGCGGCATGATGTTGAGGCACGCATCCGTGGGCCCCAGGCCCAGCTGCGCGCCGATGTGCCGCGCGGAGGCGCTGAGGTTCGCCTGCGTCAGCGGAACCTGCTTGGGCCGCGCCGTCGTGCCCGACGTGGTGCAGCACCAGCGCGACGTCGTCCGCGGCGGCGGGCCCGGGACGTTGCGCCCTGCCCGACAGTGGCTGCACGGCCTTCAGCGTGAAGTGCCCCGCGGCGCCATCCTGCGCCGGGCTCAATTCGATGAGCGGGAGGCTCCGTGCGCGCGCGACCTCGCGGGCCGGTCCCTCCGCGCCTTCGAGCACGACGAGGGCACGGGCCTGGAGATCCTCCAGGTAGAATGTGAGCTCGTCCGCGCGGTAGGCGGGGTTGAGCGGCGCGCTCGTCGCGGCACCGGCCACGGCGAGGAAGGCCGCCGCCATCTCCGGCCCGTTGGGCAGCACCAGCGCGACGCGGTCGCCCTGTCCCAGGCCCCACGCGTTCAGCTGCTCGCGGACGCTCGCGGTGAGCCCCCGCAGCGCGCCGTACGTCATGTCCCGCCGGCCGGGCGCACCGAGCGCTGCGTCCTCCGGCCGTCCGCGTGCGAGCAGCGCTTCGAGGGTGTCCATCCGCTCCATGCCGGGCTCCACGTCCTCGGGGTTCTCTTGCCGAATATGGCCGTGGATCCTCGTGGGCAACCGCTTTGTGCGCGGGCCGTCCTGCTCCGGGGATGGCGCCGGAGCGGGGACCCTGGCGCTCTGCTATATCGGCGCGTCGGGAGGCTTCACCATGTCGCGGAAAGTGGCGCTCATCACCGGCGCGTCGGCGGGACTCGGCGTTCAGTTCGCGGAGCAGTTCGCGAAGGATGGGCACGACGTCATCCTCGTGGCACGCGGCGTGGCGAAGTTGGAGGAGCTGGCTCGCAAGCTGGAGCAGGCGCACGGGGTGAAGGCGCACGTGCTGCCAGCGGACCTGGGCCAGCCCGCCGCACCCGAGCAGCTCTTCGCGCGCGTGCAGGAGCTGGGGCTCGCGGTGGACTTCCTCGTCAACAACGCGGGGTTTGGATCCTCCGGTCCGTTCCTGGAGCAGGACCTGGCGCGCGAGGCGGAGATGGTGGAGGTCAACTGCACCGCGCTCCTGAAGCTCACGCACCTGTTCGCGCGGCCCATGCGCGAGCGCAAGCAGGGGCGCATCCTCAACATCGCGTCCACCGCGGGCTTCCAGCCGGGGCCGTACATGGCCACGTACTTCGCGACGAAGGCGTTCGTGCTGTCGTTCACGGAGGCGCTCGCGTTCGAGCTGGACGGCACCGGGGTGTCGGTCACGTGCCACTGCCCGGGCGCCACGCGCACGGAGTTCACCGCGCGCGCGGGCAACGCGGAGTCGCGCCTGTTCAAGCGGTCGGGCGTGGCGGAGGCGCCCGAGGTGGCAGGCCATGCCTACGCGGCGATGATGAAGGGGGAGGTCCTCTCCATCCACGGCCTCCTCAACCGGCTGGCGGCGTTCTCGCTGCGGTTCAGCCCCCGCGCCGCGGTGCGTTTCTTCACGGCGAAGCTCAACCAGCAGGCCTGAGCGGGCAGGGAAGCGGGCGCGGAACCTCTGGGCGTGGGCCAGGAGGAGGGTAGAGTGTCGGGCGTGTTTCGCCCCCCTGGCTCCTCGTCTCATGCCTCGTGTCGCTCGCGTCACCTGCCCTCGCGCAGGAGGGGCCGGCTGTCACCCCAGGGGGCCCCTCGCCGGCCGCGGCGCTGGCGCCGTCCACGGTGGCGGTGTTCCCCCTGGCGGCCAACGCGGCGGGGAGGGATGCCGCGCTGGGCATCACGTCGCTCATCGCGGGCCGGCTCGCGGAGTCGCCCCGGCTGCGCGTGCTGTCCCAGCGTGAGCTCCAGGCGAAGGTCGGCGCCGAGCGTCAGCAGGAGCTGGTGGGCGACAGCCCTTGCGAGAAGGGGGACTGCGTCCAGGCCCTGTCCTCGCTGACGGGCGCACGCTACGTCCTCACGGGCCGCCTGGACCGCTTCGGCGAGCAGTACCTCTTCAGCGCGAGCCTCGTGGACACGGAGGATGGCCGCACGCTCGCACGGCCGCGCGCGGAGGCCTCCGAGGACGGCGAGCTGTTGCGCACGGTCGTCGCCCTCTCCGACGAGCTGAGCGTCGCGATTGATTCGCCAGGCGAGGTCGTCACCGCGCGGCCGCTGTTGGGCGGCGCGGTCGCGTCGTCTCCGGGGGGCGGTCTGACGCTGGGGCTGCGCTTCAACAACAGCTTCATCGACAAGCTGTCGTCGTTGAACCCGGGCGTGGACCTGGAGGTGGGCTACTGGTTCCACCCGGAGTGGCAGGGCTTCGTCCAGGTGGGCTTCACGCTGGTGCGCGCCGGTGGCACCGACGAGGGCAAGGTCAACGTGCTGCCAAGCATCGTGGGGGCACGGCATTACCACCGCCTGGAGACGGCCCTGCGGCCCTACTGGGGCTTCGGCCTGGGCGTGCAGCTGTCGTTCGGCGACTACGGCATCTTCCAGAACACGGGCCCGCTGCCGTCCGTGGTGGGCTTCGTGGGGTTGGAGTACCTGCTGGTGGGCCACGTGGCCTTCCAGCTGGAGCTGGGGACGAACATCGCGCAGGCGGTGCTGGGGCTCGCCGACGACGGCGCGGGCGACGGCCTCAACCTGGATGTCAACGCCGGCATCGCATACCACTTCTGAGTCTTCCGGAGCCTTTCATGTCCTCGCGTCTGCGCGCCCTGCCGCTCCTCGTCTTGCTGGCCTCCGGGGCCTGCACCGAACCGCCGAAGATGGATCCGAAGGACCAGGCGGAAGGGCTCTACCTCCGGGGCAACTCCGAGTACCTCCAGGGCCAGTTCGACGCCGCGCTCAAGTCCTTCGACGAGATGAAGGCCCTGGCACCCGGGGACCCGCGCCTGCCCGCCGCGAGGGGCGAGGTGCTCCTGTCGATGAGCCGGCTGGAGGAGTCCGAGAAGGAGTTCGAGGCCGCGCTGCGGTTGGATCCGAAGCGCTCCACCAACTGGAGCCGGCTGGGGTTCATCCAGGCGCAGCTGGGCAAGAAGGACGAAGCGCGGCAGTCGCTGCGGAAGGCGCTGGCGCTGCATCCAAAGGACTTCAACGCGCTGGAGCAGCTGGGCGAGCTGGCCGAGGAGCGCGGCGACCACGACGAGGCCGTGCGCGACTTCACGCAGGCGGCCGAAGCCGCGCCGGAGGCGTCGAAGTCCGACCTGCTGGTGCGGGCGGTGGACGTGCTGACGAAGCAGGGGCGGCAGGACGAGGTGCTCGGGCTGCTGCGCAAGGCGACGGGGCAGGGCGTGCGCACGCCGGAGGTGCTGACGGCGCTGGGAGACACGGAGGTGCGCGCGGGCCGGCTGCCGGAAGCGGCGGCGGCATACGAGGAGGCCGCGAAGAAGTCGCCCAAGGACCCTACGCTGTGGGAGCTGGTGGCGGAGATAAAGCTCAAGCTGGGCAAGCGCGAGGAAGCGCTGAAGGCCTACGGCGAGTCGCTGAAGGTGAAGGACCGCGCCATCGTCCACGTGGCGCTCGCGAGGGCGCACCTGGCGGCGGAGGACCGCGCGGCGGCGGAAGGGGAGCTGCAGAAGGCCCTGGACACGGTGTCGGGCGCGGACGTGGGGGAGATGCAGGAGCTCGCGGACCTGCTCACGACGTTGGGGCGCAAGCAGGACGCCCTGCGCATCCTGACGAGCCTGGGCTCGGAGCCGGGGCACGCGAAGAACACGGAGTTGCAGCTGGCCACCGCGAGGCTCGCGCAGGACTTGAAGGACACGGCCGCTGTTCAAGCCGCGTGCGCCCGGCTGGCCGCGGCGGCGGCGGATGGTGGTGTGGTGAAGTGCCCGTAGGTGCGCGGATGCATCGCGGGTGGGTTTGCCTGCTCCTGCCATTCCTCCTGACGGGCTGCGCTTCCACCCGGCTCGTGCGTCTGGACACGGGGCGTGCGGAGGCCGTCGTCGTGACGCCCCGGGTGGAGGACGAGGCTCCACTGGAGGACGCGGAGCTGGAGGCGGACGAATTCGAGGCGGCGGTCACGGCGCTCGCGCGGGATGTCCGTCCGTTCTCGCATCCCCTGCGGGATGCCCGGACGTTGTTCGGAGTGCCGGAGCGCAGTGGCGTGTTCGGGTACGACGCGAGCACGCGGCGGATCCGTCCCCTGGGGGAAGCGGAGGCGCGGGAGCTGCACCTGCTGGACGAGCCGTCGGCGGAGCTGACGCGTGCCTATGGGCGCTGGTGCGAGCGCAAGAAGCAGGGACGAGACTGCCTGTCGCTCTTGGAAGAGGGGCCGCTGCTGGGCAGCGACGGCCGGTATGCACTCGCCCTGGCGTTGGCGATGGACTCGGTGTGGGAGGAGACGGCGGAGGCCCTTCGCGGAGTGGTGAACCCGCGAGCGGTGCTGGCCACCGTGACGGCCTCCGTGACCGTGTACCTGCTGTTGTGGTCATTGCCCGAGCCTGTGTCGAAGGGCATCGCGGCGCTGATGACCGCGACGGCCATCGCGTATCTGGGCGTGGACACGGTGTGGGGACTGCTGGACGGGTGGCTGACGCTGGTGAAGCAGGCCGACCGCGCGATGACGTTCGACGAGCTGCGCGAAGCAGGGGAGGGCTACGGGAAGGTGCTGGGGAAGAATGCCGCGCGGGTCTTCGTGATGCTGGCCACCGCGGCGCTGGGCAACACGGCGGGGCTCGCGGCGAAGGCACCTGGGCTGCCCGGCTCCGCGCAGGCGGCGCTCGCGGTGGAGGCCCAGGCGGGCTTCGTCTACGCGGGGATTGGGGGCGTGCGCTCCGTGGCCATGAGCGCGGATGGCTTCACCATCGCCCTCGCGCCCAACGCGGTCGCCATGTCGTCACGGGGCGGCAGCCAGAAGCACCACCTGGCGACCGTACGGAACAATGTGTCGGCTCAGCGCGGCGGACCGTGGACTCCCCGCTTCCAGCGCATCTTCAAGAAGGCCGGGATGGAGCTGAAGGACCCGGAGAATGTCGTCGAGGTCCCAGGGCACCGAGGCCCTCATTCGCAGCGTTACCATCAGCGCGTCTACGACCGACTGGAAGATGCAACGCGAGGGTGCCGGAGCGTCGAGCAGTGCCGTGAATTTCTTGTCGCCGAACTCAGAAAGTTGGCGCAAGAGGCCACGACGCAGGGCTCAGCCCTTCACAAATTGCTCATGCGAAGCGAGTGATTCCGGAGCCATCCATGCCACGGCGCTACTTCCGGCTTCTTGATGACGTCATCATCCCAGGGCGATGGGAGCTGGGCATTCCCCGGGATGCTCAAGGGGACGAGGTAGACGACCCTTGGATGTTCAGGGAGGGCCAACCTGTTCCTCCTCAACAACCGTTGAGCATTCCCGTGGAGCACCCGGGAACGCCCCTCGACTTCTCTCTGGCGGGTTTCAGCACGCCTGTCGTTCATCCGCGCGTCGCAGCGCTGTTGTCAGAGCTGGCAGCGCAGGACATCCAACTCGTGTCCGTGAACGTCCAGGGGCATGCGGAACCGTATTTCATCCTCGTTGCGACCCGGCTCATCCGCTGTATCGATGACGCAGCATCCGAGGAGGTGATCCGCTGGACGCCTCAAGATGGCCGACCAGACCGGGTGGGGCAGTATCGCGACGTCGACGGCATGCGCATTGATCCGACGCAGGTCGGGGATGCACGGGTGTTCCGGACGTGGGGGTGGTCCATCGCCCTCATCGTCTCCGAGGACATCAAGCTCGCCCTGGAACGCATCCGCGCGACGGGAACGCGGTTCACCGAAGTCTGACGGTGACGGGCCGGAGCGACCGCGGCGCCTGCCCCGTCCCTTGAGTCCTCCCGCCCGGGCCCACCGTGCCCGGGCGGCGTCACCCCCAACCTTACGTCCGGCCGCCCTGCAGCTTCCGGTACACGCCCACCACCTGCCCCAGGATCATCGTGGAGCGGAAGTCCGAGCGGTTCACGTAGATGGGCTGCATCGTCGCGTTCGCAGGCTGGAAGCGGATGCGATCGTTCTCCGGGTAGTAGCGCTTCACCGTGGCCTCGTCCTCGATGAGCGCCACGACGATCTCCCCAGGCTGCGCCGACGGCGTCTTCTTCACGAAGAGGTAGTCCCCGTCGTGGATGCCGTCGTCGATCATCGACTGGCCCTTGACCCTCAGCGCGAACACCTCCCGGCCGTTCACCCCGCCCAGGAGGAAGCTGTCGATCTTGACCGAGTCCTCCATGTGCTCCTGCGCCAGCGCCGGCGCACCCGCCGCCACCTTGCCGAGCAGGGGGATCTCCACCATGCCCGACTCCCGGCTCTTCATCCCCAGGCCCAACAGCAGCCTCGCCCGCTTGGTGGGCACCAGCGAGCGGCTCTGCTGCTCGCCCCGGGTCAGGTAGCCCTTGCGCTCCAGGGCCTTCAGATGGTCGTTCACCCCGTTGGTGGAGCGGATGTCCATGTGCTCCCCAATCTCCCGGATGGTCGGGGGGAAGCCTCGGACCTCCGTCTCCTTCACGATGAAGGTCAGGATTTCGCGCTGGCGCTCCGTGAGCTCTTCCATGGCCGCACTCCTTCGCTCGGTCGCCCGCCTGCTCTGGCGGTGATGGGCAACAGAATTTCAGTGTCCCATGCTCCCTGAACATACGTGTAGAGTCAATCTGTTCAGTACCCCCACCCATACCCGCCGTGCAGCCCCCGACCCGTCCTTCTCGCGGGTTGAGGAGGCGCGTTGATCTCGGCGTACACTTGGCGCCGCCGTGTCCGACCTCCGCCACACGCTGCTCTTCGTCGATGACGAGGCCGACGTCCTGGACATCCTCAGCCGGATGTTCCAGCGACGCTACCGCGTCCTCACCGCTCCCCACGGCAAGGCAGCCCTGGAAATCCTGCGTACCGAGTCCGTGGACGTCCTCGTCACGGACCAGCGCATGCCGGAGATGACCGGCATCGACCTGGTCAACGCCGCCCGCGCGGAAGGGATGGACGTCACCACGCTGCTGCTGACGGCCTACACGGACCCGCAGGACATCATCGCGGCCATCAACCAGGGGCAGGTGTACCGCTACGTCACCAAGCCCTGGGACGTGAACGACCTGCTCATCACCGTGAAGAACGCGGTGGAGTTCGCCCAGCTCAAGAAGGACAAGGAGAAGCTCATCCGCCAGCTGCACCAGCGGGTGGAGGCCCTCTTCGTCCTCTACGAGGTCAGCCGCGCCAGCGCGAACGACCCGGCCAGCTACGACGCCATCATCGACCGCGTGCTCACCGCCGTGGCCCGGGTGCTGCCGTACGACTGCGGCGCGGCCCTCATCGCGCCGGACGGCCAGCGCGGCGCCACGCTGCGCCTGCGCTGCGTGGGCAACGTGGGGGAGGAGGCGCTCCTGGGCGTCAAGGAGTCCATGCTCGGCGCGTACCGCAAGAGCAGCGGCCTGACGCTCCCGGAGGACCGGGTCATCACCCGCGTCACCGGCACCACCACGAAGGACTCCGCGTCCCCCGTCGTCTACCCCAACCAGCTCACGGTGAACCTCACCGCCGCGGGCAAGCCCGTGGGCATGCTGTCGCTGTTCTCCCACCGCGCGGACGCGTTCACGGAGGACGACGGGCTGCTGTTGGACGTGCTCGCCAACCAGACGGCGGACGCCATCCAGTCGCTGCGCAGCGCGGAGGAAGAGGCCCGCCACCGCATGGAGCGCATGGTCGCGTCCATGGCGGACGGCGTGGTGCTCACCGACGAGAAGAACGACATCGTGGTGATGAACCCCGCGGCCCGCCGCATCCTGCGTGCGGGGGAGGAGGGGCAGGTGCCCTCCAACCGCCTCCTGGAGGAGCGCCTGGGCTTCCAGCCGTTCCAGCTGGTGCGCAACCTGGAGTACAGCGGCCACCAGGTGCTGCGCGAGGACGTGAAGCTCTTCGAGCGCACCGTGCAGACCACCGTGACGCCCGTCAACGACGCGCGCGGCACCCTGCGCGGCGTGTGCGTGGTGCTGCGCGACATCACCGACCAGAAGCGGCTGGAGGAGCGCAAGGACACCTTCGTGTCCATGGTGAGCCACGAGCTGCGCACGCCGCTCACCTCCATCACCGGCGCGCTGGACCTGGTGCTCAACCGGATGGCGGGGGACATCAACGAGCGGCAGCACCGCTACCTGTCGCTGGCCAAGGACTCCGCGGAGAAGCTCAACAGCATCGTGGACGACCTGCTGGACCTGTCGAAGTACGCGCAGGGCCGGCTGAAGATGAGCTTCGAGCGCATCTACCTGGAGGAGCTGGTCCAGCGCGTGGTGGAGAAGTACGGGCCCGCCTTCGCGGAGAAGCACATCCGCGTCGTGCCGCTGCTGCCGCAGCACCCGCTGCGCGCCATGGTGGACCCCAACCGCGTGAACCAGGTGCTCAACAACCTGCTCAACAACGCGGTGAAGTTCACGCCGGAGGGCGGCGAGGTGCGCGTGGAGCTGCGCGCCACGTCCAGCCTGCCCGGCTACGTGGTGCTCTCCTGCTGGAACAGCGGCGACCCCATCCCGGAAGAGAGCCTGGAGCGCATCTTCGACCGCTTCGAGCAGGCCCGCACCCAGGCGAACCGCACCGTGCGCGGCACCGGCCTGGGCCTGCCCATCTGCCGCAACATCGTGGAGGCCCACGGCGGCCGCATCTGGTCCGAGCCCTCCCACGACGGCGTGCGCTTCATCGCTGTCCTGCCCACCGAGCCGCCCCCGGACATGCTGTCGCAGGCGGCCGTGGACACGCTCCTGCCGTCGCCGCAGCCCATCCGCGCGGACACGCGCGGCAAGGTGCTCATCATCGAGGGCGAGCCCGAGGTGGGCCACATCATGAAGGCCCTGCTGGGCGCCCGGGGCTACCGGGTGCGCCTGGCGGGCTCCGCGGAGGAGGGGCTCTCCGCCGCGCGCAACCTGCACCCGGACGTGGTGCTGGTGTCGGTGCGGCTGCCGGACGTGGACGGCCTGCGGCTGGCCGAAATCCTCCGGCATGATCCGGAGACGCGCCGCGCGCCGCTGCTGCTCACCTCCGCGTTCGACGACGCGCCAGCGCGCCTTCCGGGCCGGCGCGGACGCGTTCCTCGTGCGCCCCCTGGCCGGCGACAAGCTGCTGGCCACGGTGGACTCGCTCGCGCGGGGCCGCGCCGGGGCGCAGCACGGGCGCGTGCTGGTGGTGGACGACGACGTGAAGATCGCCTTCATCTGCCGCGAGGTGCTGGAGGGGCTGGGCTTCGAGGTCGGCGTCGCGCACAGCGTGGAGGAGGGCCGGCGCTCCATGCGCGAGCGCAGGCCGGACGCGGTGCTCCTGGACGTCACGCTGCCGGACGGCGACGGGTTCGCGTTCCTGGAGGAGATCAAGGCCGAGCGCGCCAGCGGCCACATCTCCGTCATCTTCATCTCCGCGCGCACGGAGACGTCGTCCAAGGTCCGCGCGCTGAAGCTGGGCGGGGACGACTACATCACCAAGCCCTTCGACGCGCTGGAGCTGGGCGCGCGCGTGGAGAGCATGCTGCGGCGCAAGGAGCAGGAGCTGTCCTCGTCGCCCACCACGCAGCTGCCCGGGTCCACCGCCATCGAGCGCGAGGTGCAGCGCCGGCTGGGCGCGCGCCAGCCGTTCGCGTTCTGCTACCTGGACCTGGACAACCTCAAGGCCTACAACGACTACTACGGCTTCGCGAAGGCGGACGGCGTGGTGCGCCAGACGGGCGACCTCATGCGGGAGATCTTCCAGCAGGAAGGCGCCGCGGGGGACTTCCTGGGCCACGTGGCCGGGGACGACTTCGTGTTCATCACCTCCGTGGAGTCGGTGGACCGGGTGTGCCAGCGGGCCATTGAAGCCTTCGACCGGATCATCCCGCTGTACTACGACCGGCAGGACCGGGAGCGCGGCCACATCCAGGCGGAGGACCGCTTCGGGGAGATGCGCCAGTTCCCCATCATGAGCGTGTCCGTGGTGGCGGTGATGACGGACGGCGTCGCGCATGACCACGCGGAGCTGGCGCGCCGGGCCGCGGACATGAAGAAGCGGGCGAAGGCCATTCCCGGCTCCGTCTTCCTGCGCAGCGACCTGGAGCGCGTGGTCCGCTCCGTCACCGGATGAGGCTCTACCAGCAGCTCATCCTCTTCATGCTCGCCGCGACGGTGCTGCCCCTGGCCATCGTGGGCTTCCTGCTCTTGTCGCGCTCGGAGCAGGCGCTCGCGCAGCGCATCGATGATCAGCAGCGCGAGCTCGCCACCGCCACCGCGGAGGCGGTGGAGGCCAGCCTGATGGAGGTCGTCAACGGCCTCGCCCGGTCCGCGGAGCTGCTGCCCTGGGAGCGCGCCACGCCCGACGAGGTGCGCGGCATGCTGCTGCTCCTCTACGGCCAGTCCACCACGGTGAGCGCGGTCATCCAGGTGGACGCGAACGGGCAGCCCCTGGGGCCCGCGGTGTTCCGGAGCGCGGAGCCGCTCGAGCGCCATCCTGCCTTCGACGCCGCGAGCGTGCCCCAGCTGGCGCACGCGGTGCCGGTGGAGCAGTTCCGGGACGGGGGCAAGGGCCAGGCGGCGCTGGGCAGCGCGTACGTGCACGCGGGCTCGGGCGTGGCCGCGGTGGCGGTGGCGGTGAAGCTGGGGGCTTCCGAGGAGGCGCCGTACGCCGTCGCGGAGCTCGTCTTCACCCAGTTGGAGGCGCTGCTCGCGCGGCGTGCGAGCGACGGGCAGCGGCTGGACGTGGTGGACACCGGGGGGCGCGTCGTGGCCAGCTCCCAGGCCGCGCGGCGCATGGCGGCGCTGGAGCCGGAGCTGCGGGAGGCGCTGACGTCCGTCCGGGGCACGGACGGCGGACGCGGCTTCCAGCTGAAGAACCCCGCGCGCCGGGTGAGCGTGGCGTGGGTGGACACGCTGGAGATGGGCGTCGTCGTGACGGAGGACGAGGCCCTGGCGCTGACGCCGGTGCGGGAGCTGCGCGCCACGGTGCTCGCGTCGGTGGCGGGCGCGCTGCTGGTGCTGCTGGCCCTGGGCGCGCTCTTCACCCGGCGGTTGGACCGGCGGCTCGCGCAGGTGGTGCAGGGCGCGGAGGCCTATGGCCGCGGCGAGCTGGAGCGCCGCCTGCCGGTGGAGGGCCAGGACGAGCTGAGCGAGCTGGCGTCCACCTTCAACCGCATGGGCGAGGAGCTGGAGGCGTCTCGCGCGCGGCTCATGAGCTGGAACGACGACCTGCGCGTCCGGGTGGAGGAGGCCACGGCGGACCTGCGGGCGGCGCAGCTGCAGCTGGTGGAGGCGCAGAAGCTGGCGGCGGTGGGCCAGCTGGGCGCGGGCGTGGCGCACGAAATCAACAACCCGCTGGCCGGCATCCTGGGCAACGTGCAGCTCCTGCTCCTGGACCGGGCGGCGGACGACGTGGACTTCGAGACGCTGCGGAAGATTGAGCAGAGCGCCAAGCGCTGCAAGGACATCACCCAGAACCTGCTGCGCTTCTCCCAGCAGCGCGAGCGCCCGGACCTGCGGCCCGTGGACCTGAACGCGGTGGTGCGCGACGCGCTGAGCCTCACGGAGAACCAGACGCGCGGCGAGGGCGTGGACCTGGTGACGGAGCTGAGCGCGGAAGTGCCCCGCGTGAAGGCGGACCCCGGGCACCTGTCGCAGGTGGTGCTGGCGCTCCTGTCCAACGCGCGCACCGCGATGCTGAAGACGCCGGTGAAGCGGCTCACGCTGCGCACGGGCGAGCGCGACGGGATGTGCGTCCTGGAGGTGGAGGACACGGGCAAGGGCATCGCGGAGCACATCCGGCCGCGCATCTTCGAGCCCTTCTTCACCACCAAGGACGTCTGGTCCAATGTGGGCCTGGGCCTGAGCGTCGCGTGGCGCATCGTCACGGAGGCCGGGGGGACGCTGGAGGTCCGCTCGGAGGCAGGGCAGGGGGCCCGGTTCACCATCGTGCTGCCCCGGGCATAGAAGCCGCCGGGGTGTGCTAGCTAGGGGCTTCGCATGGCCGCTCCCCCATCTCGCAGGCGACAGGCGCCGTTCCTCGTCGGGCTCGTGCTCATCCTGGCCGCGCTGCCGGTGGGCTGGTTCGTCTTCCTGCGAGAGACGCCCGCCCCGCTGCCGCCGCCCTCGCAGCCCCGCGCCACCGTCACGGCCGCGGAGGCGAAGAAGGCCGTGGAGCTGGTGCTGAGCTCCTTCGAGGGCACCGTGGAGGTGAAGCACGGCACGGGCGAGTGGGAGCCCGCCCGGAAGGACATGCCGCTGCGGCCCACGGACGTGGTGCGCACCGGCCGCGGGTCCTGGGCGGTGGTGCTCAACGGCGAGTCCGTGGAGCTGCGCATGGAGGCCGACACGGAGATCTCCGTGGAGGAGCTGTCGGACGAATTGTCGAAGGTGCTCCTGGGCAGCGGTCTGGCCACCGCCACCGTGCGGGGCCGCCCCAACGTCCGCCACACCTTCGTCCTGAAGGCGAAGGGCGGCGACGCGGAGGCCAGCACCTCCCAGGGTGCCTTCACCATGACCAACAACGGCAAGGGCACGGTGAGCGTGGGCACCCGCGAGGGTGACGTGAAGCTGACGGGCAAGGAGGGCAAGTACGTCATCGTCCGCGCCGGCCAGCGGTCCATCGTCCGTCCCGGCCAGGGCCCTACCGAGCCGTCTCCCATCCCCAGCACCGTGTTCCTGAAGATGGAGTGGCCCGCCGGCAAGACGCAGCGCAAGCCCGAGGTCGCCGTGGCCGGCCGCACGGAGCCGGGCAGCCGGGTGACGGTGGACGGCGTCAGCGTGCCGACGGACGAGGAAGGGAACTTCACGGTCAACGTCGCGCTCAAGAAGGGCAGCAACAAGGTCCAGGTGAGCGCCGTGGGGGTGGGCGGCGCGCGCGAGGACGCGCAGCGGGAGCTGACCCTGGTCGCACCGCCGCCGCCAAGGAAGAAGCCGGGGACGATCGAGGTCGATTCCCGCATCTTCAACGAGACCGTTGGCGCCCCCCCGCCCTGATCCGCCAGCCGGGCCCGTGGGTCCTCCCGGGACGGGCCCACCTGCTGGGTGGGGCGGGAGGGTGGAGCCTTCCCCGGGGCCGACGGGCGGCCCCTTCCCGTGGCCAGCGGCAGCAAAGTGGTGCAGTCCCGGCGGAGGGCCTTGTAGAGTCGGGTGGCCCTGGAACGTCTCCTGCTCTCCGCGCTGGTGTTGATCTGTGCCCCGGTCTGGGCGGCTTCGCTGGAGCTGCTCGGCCCGGACGTGCCCGTGCCTCCAGAGGGCTTCACGGTCGCGGTGGTGCGCCGGGACGCCGGGGGCCAGCCGGTGGCGTTCACCCCGTCCTCGGTGACGGCGGAGGGCGCGGAGCTCAAGCCCGGACCGGACGCGCCGCCGCTGCGCACCTGGGTCGTGGTGCCGAAGGCCCGGGCGCGCGAGGTGGTGGTGCGCGTGAAGGGCGACGGCGAGGTGGCCCAGGCCCGCTATGACGTGGGGCCGCCCGCGAGCCACATGGCGCTGTCGCTGGAGCCCGCGCTGCCCGTGAAGGGGCGCGACACGGAGGCGACGCTCACCGTGCGGCGGCTGCGCCCGGATGGGACGCCGGACGACAGCGGCGCGCCGCCGGTGCTGCGCGCGAGCACCGGGCAGGTGAAGGACCTCCAGCACACGGGGCCGGGCACGTACACCGCTCGCTATGTGCTGCCCCTGACGCGCCTGCCCGAGGCGGCCATCCTGGTGGCGCTGTCCGCGTGGCCGCATCCACAGTCGGTGCACGGGGCGTATGGGCGGCTGCTGGTGCCGCTGGCGACGGCGGTGGACCTGCCCGGCCGGAGCGAACCCGGCGGGCAGGTGTCGCTGGAGGTGGCGGGCAAGCGCTTCGGGCCCGTGCCGGTGGACGCGGACGGACGCTTCGTGCTGCCGCTGGTGGTGCCCCCCGGCTACTCGCTGGCGCGGGGCGAGGTGAAGGACGATTCGGGCCACGTGGAGCGCCTCGCCATCGACCTGCGGCTGCCGCCCACGGATGGCCTGGCGTGCGTGCTCAACCCGCAGCGGCTGCCCGCGGACGGCGTGTCCCAGGCCCGGCTGCTGTGCGCGACCAGTGATCCGAAGGGGCTCCCCGTGGCGGACGCGCGCGTCACGGTGAAGGCGAAGTACGGCCGGCTGGAAGGGCCCCAGCGCGACCCGAACGGCATGCTGGAGTGGCGCTACACGGCGCCGCGCACGCTCGCGGAGGATGAGCGCATCGAAGCGGCGTGGCCGCAGCGGGGCCCCGGCTCGCGCGAGTCGCTGCCGATGCAGTTGGTGCAGGGCGCGGTGCGCGACGTGACGGTGTCGCTGTCCGAGCCCCTGGTGCACGCGGGCACGACGGCGCGCGTGGTGGTGACGGCGCGGGATGCGTCCGGGCAGCCCCGCGCGGATGCGGAGGTGGCGCTGTCGTCGACGCTGGGAACGGCGGGCCCGGCGGTGGAGTCCCCGCCGGGGACGTTCACGATTCCCTGGACCGCGCCAGAGAGGGAGGGGGAGGGAAGCGCGGAGGTGACGGTGCGCGCCTACGGTCCGACAGGCACGGAGCCCGCGCGGCTCGCGGTGTGGCGGCGGGGCCCGTCGCTCGTCGCGGGCGTGGTGGACCTGGCGGGGTGGCCGGTCCCCCGGCAGCCGCTCCGGGTGAACGGCGTGGAGAAGGTGACAGGGGAGGACGGGACGGTGGACGTGGGCGCGGTGGTGCCCGGCAAGGTGCGCGTGTCGCACGGCGTGTGGCCAGGGCTCGACGTCACGGTGCACGTGCTGGGGCCGCAAGGGCCGGTGTTCCCGGAGTCCGCGCCGCTGGTGCCCGCGCCCGTGGTGCGGCAGGTGCGGCGTGGCGCCGCCGCTGCCGGTCAACGTGCGGGTGCGCGTGGAGGGCGCGCGGGTGACGTGCTGGGTGGAGGATGCGAGCGGCCAGGTGCTGAAGGACCGGCCGGTGCACGTCGCGCTGTCCGAGGGCGAACGGGGTGACCAGTCCGTGCAGGACGGGCTCACGCGCTTCACCGTGCGCGGCGCTCGGGGCCCCGTGAGCGTGTCCGTGGCGGACGTGCGCACCGGCGTGACGGCGGTGGAAGAGGTGCGGCCTTGAGGTCTCCGCGCCCGGCGCATGGCCAGGTGCTCGCGGCCGGGAGCGGCCGGGAGGAGGCGCCTGCGCGCGGCGAGGCGGCTGGAGCCACCGGAGTGGGCGCGTCCGGGACAGGTGAGGTCCGAACCGCGCCGCTTCCGCGCCAGGAAGCGCTCACGGGCTTGCGCGTGCCCGGGACGGCGAAACGCGATGCCCGGGCAGGAGCATCGGCGTGCCTGTCAGTGCCCATGTCCACCGGCATGCTCGGGCCCATTCCAGTGACACGCGGGGCCCAGCCGGAGCTCGAAGACAAGTCACGCCGGAGGACGCATTCGGCACGGGCCTGGCGGATGGCGGCTGGCCACTGCGCCGCCTTGGTTTGGGTCCTGCTGGCGTCCGTGGCGTCCGCGCAGGCGCTGTCCTCGGACCTGCCCGCGCAGGCGTCGACCCTCGCGGGGCGCGTCTGCGTGGACGTGGACGGAGATGGGCTCTGCGGCCCCGACGAGCCGGCTCGCGGACGTGCGGCTGGTGCTGGCCACTGGCCGCGAGGTGCGCACCGATGCCTTCGGCCGCTACCACCTCACCGGCGTGGACTCGCGCGTACCGGACCTGACCGACGGCCCGCACCTGCGCCCCGGACGCCATGCGCTGAAGGTGGATCCGCGCAGCCTGCCGCCGTCCAGCCAGGTGGTCCCCCGGACCGCGACCGTGGAGGTGCCCTGGGGCGCCGCCGTCCTCCAGGACTTCGCCGTGCGTCCTCCGCCCGCGCGCCCCTC
>NZ_JBKGHJ010001189.1:0-663 GCF_046520365.1 Corallococcus sp. 4LFB | reverse complement strand
GCCCAGTCCTCCCGCACGAGCGAGGCCCTTCCCAGCTCTCCCAGCGCGGTGCCTTCCAGCAGCCGCTGGCCCAGCAGCCGCGACAGGCGCACCGCGGACTCCAGGTGCTCGCAGGCCTCCGCGACGCCGCCCGCGTCCATCAGGTAGCAGCCCAGGTTGAGCCGCGCGAGCGCCTGTCCCGCGCGGTCCTCCACGCTCAGCGCCCGGCCCAGCGCCTCGCCCAGGAGCATCACCGCCTCGCCGGCGTCGCCCGCCTCGCCGATGGCGACCGCGCAGTTGGTGAGGAAGCCCACCTCGAACGTCACGTCGCCCACCTCGCGGAACAGCGCCAGCGACGCGCGCAGGTGCGGGATGGCCGCCTCCGGTCCCCGGCGCACCTGTTCGACGAGGCCCAGGTTGCCCACCGCGTAGGCCTCCAGCCAGCGGTCGCTCCCGGAGGGCAGCGCCTGCGCGTCGCGCATCAGCGTCCACGCGGCGGCGCCGTCCCCGGCGTGACGGGCGACGATGGACAGGTCCACGAGCACGCGCTTCTCCTGCGCCGTCTCGCCCAGCGTGTGGAAGACGCCGCGCGACTCCTCCAGGGCGTGGCGTGCGTACTCCGCCTGCCCCGCGTCCAGGTACGCGCGGCCCCAGCACCGCAGCGCCTCCGCGCGCTTCAGCGGC
>NZ_JBKGHJ010001188.1:0-669 GCF_046520365.1 Corallococcus sp. 4LFB | reverse complement strand
CGCCCGGCGGCTGGGACTGGGGGGCGCCAGTCCCCAGGTGCTCACGGGCGCGGCCCTGGAGGCGCGGCTGGCCGACACCGGCACGGTGCCCCCCGTGGACGTGGTGGCGCGCGCGCTGCCCGCCCAGAAGTACGCGCTGGTGAAGGCGCTCCGGAGTCAGGGCGAGGTGGTGGCCGCCACCGGGGACGGGGTGAACGACGTGCCGGCGCTCCAGGCCGCGGACGTGGGCATCGCCATGGGGGAGCGGGGAACACGCAGCGCTCGCGAGGCGTCCTCCATCGTGTTGTTGAACGACGACTTCGGCACGCTGGTCCGCGCCATCGCGGAGGGCCGGCAGCTCTTCTCCAACCTCCAGCGCTGCTTCCTCTACCTGCTGCTCGTCCACATCCCGCTGGTCGGCACGGCGGCGCTGCTGCCGCTCTGGGGCCAGCCGCTGCTGTACCTGCCCATCCACATCGTGTGGCTGGAGCTCATCATCCACCCCACCGCGATGCTGGCCTTCCAGGCGGCCGCGCGGCCCGGGCGCCTCGCCCCCGTGCGCGCGAGGCCCGCGGCGCGCTTCTTCTCCTGGCGTGAGTGGACCCTGCTCACGGGCGTGGGCGGGCTGCTGGCGTGCGGGCTCGTCTGGGCCTATGCGCGGTGCCTGTCGGAGGGGCAGGACGTCGAGCG
>NZ_JBKGHJ010001187.1:0-669 GCF_046520365.1 Corallococcus sp. 4LFB | reverse complement strand
GGTGGTGCGCCAGCTGGTTCGCCTTCGCGTCCAGCTCGCCGTACGTCAGCGTCCGCCCGTCCTGCGCCTTGAGCGCCACCGCGCCCGGCGTCTTCCGCGCCTGCTCCGCGAAGAGCACGTGCACCGGCGCGGTGTTCGTGGCCTCCGCGCCCATGCGGTTGCCACCGTCGAGGATCCGCTGCCGCTCCTCCGCGTCCACCATCGGCAGCCGGGACACGGCTTGCTCCGGACGCGATAGCGCCGCATCCAGCAGGACTCGCAGGTGCTCCACCATCCGGCGCACGGTCGTGGCGTCGAACAGCTCGGTGCTGTACTCGAGCGTGCCCCGCAGCCCTTCGCCCTCCTCCACGAAGAAGACGCTCAGGTCGAACTTCGCGGTGCGGCTCTCCATCATCACCGGCTTGAGCGTCATGCCCGGCAACCCCAGGTCGCCCTGAGGCACGTTCTGGAGCGCCAGCAGCGTCTGGAACAGCGGCGTGTGGCTCAGGCTGCGCTCCGGCTGCAGCGCCTCCACCAGCTTCTCGAACGGCACGTCCTGGTGCTCGTAGGCCTCCAGCACCGTGCCTCGGACCTGCTTCAGCAGCTCACGGAAGGGCGCCTCCGCGTCCACCCTGGCGCGCAGCACCAGCGTGTTGACGAAGAAGCCAATGAGCCCTTCCAGCTCCGCCC
>NZ_JBKGHJ010001186.1:0-672 GCF_046520365.1 Corallococcus sp. 4LFB | reverse complement strand
GTTGGCCACGCCCCCCCGGCCGAACACGGGGTTCCAGCCCAGGCCCGCGACCACGGCGGGCGCGGGCGCGGGGGTGACGGGGGCCGGGAAGCCGGGCACGTCCACGTCGATGGTGATGTCCTCTTCCGGCACGCGCAGCTCGGACACGCGCTGCTTGCGGAAGAGGATGAGCTCCTGGAAGGCGGCCGGGAGGTCCTGGCAGAACAGGATGTAGTCGCTCAGCCGGCGCTGGCTCATCGGCTTCTGGCCGCAGTCGCCGTAGAGGATGGCCACGAGGCGGCCCTTCACCTCCACCGGGTACAGGAAGACGGTGCGCGGGGCCTGGCGGCCGAAGAGCTCCAGGTAGTGCCGCGTGAGCGCGTCCGGAGGCAGCGGGCCCGCGTAGCTGCCGCGCGTGACGGCGACGGTGCGGAAGACGCTGCTCGCGTCCAGCGGGATGGAGACGAGGGACAGGGCGTTCGCGTCCAGGCCCTCGCCGCGCGCGTCCCAGCCGCCAGCGGCGCCGCGCACCACGGCGAAGGCGGCCACGTAGTCGAACGTGCGGCGGCCGAAGCGCAGCGCCACGTCCAGCAGGCGGTCCAGGTCCCGCGTCGCCTCACGCAGCGCGGAGCGCGCCTGGGGCAGCGTCCACTCCGGCACGGCGGCATCCGGCGCGCTGGAGGCACCCGGGAC
>NZ_JBKGHJ010001185.1:0-673 GCF_046520365.1 Corallococcus sp. 4LFB | reverse complement strand
CCGCGCTGGTGGCGGGCACGCCGCCCGCTGCCGGGAGCACGTCCTCCAGGCCGGGAGCCCTCGCGCGCGAGGC
Organism: Corallococcus sp. 4LFB; assembly: GCF_046520365.1. Taxonomy (NCBI): domain Bacteria; kingdom Pseudomonadati; phylum Myxococcota; class Myxococcia; order Myxococcales; family Myxococcaceae; genus Corallococcus; species Corallococcus sp. 4LFB. The sequence goes on along the minus strand of NZ_JBKGHJ010001185.1, from coordinate 600 downwards.
GAAGCCGAAGGCCGCGGCCGAGGCACAGGTCGACGTGCGGCTCCTCTCCAAGCACCGGCCCACGCGGTTGCGGCTGGATGGCCCGCGCTCGCTGGAGGTCGTGGCGACGGGGGACACGCTCATCGTGGAGGGCCGTCCGCAACCGAACGCCCTCCGGCTGGACGCGGGCCGCTGGCATGTCCGGGGCCGGGGCGTGGATCGCCGCTACGAGGCCGCGCTGTCGCTGGAGGCCCGGGACGGGGAGCTGATCCTCGTCGCCACCTTCGCGCTGGAGACCTACGTCGCCGCCGTCACCGCCAGCGAGACCGAGGTCGGCACCCCCTTCGAGGCGCTCCGGGCCCAGGCCATCACCGCCCGCAGCTACGTGCTCGCCTCCGGCAAGCGGCACGACGAGGCCCGGGCCTGCGACCTCACCCACTGCCAGGTCCTTCGCGGCGAGGGCTTCGCTCGCCACCTGCGCCGCGCCCGCGACGCCGCCCGCTCCACCGAAGGCGTCGTGCTGCGCCTGTCCGACGGCGCCATCGCCTCGCTCCCTTCCACGCAAGCTGCGGCGGACACACGGCGAGCCCGTGGCCGTGTTCGGTGCTCCGGACCGCACCG
>NZ_JBKGHJ010001184.1:0-673 GCF_046520365.1 Corallococcus sp. 4LFB | reverse complement strand
GTGATGGAAGCTCCAGATGAGCCGGTGGACGTGCGAGTCCAGGCGCACCAGCGCCACGCGCAGCAGCGGGCCCTGCGTGAGGCTGAAGCCCTGCGCCCGGTCCTCTTCCAGGTACGCATCCAGGGCCTGCCGCTGCGCCGCTTCCGTCTGCCCGCGCCAGTCCAGCTCCCGCCACGGCAGGGCCGCCTCGCGCCGCACCACCTGCAACGGCGCTTCCAGCCCTTCCCACAGCAGAGTCGTGCGCAGCACCGCGTGCCGCGCCACCAACTCCTCCCACGCCCGCTTCAGCGCCGCCACGTCCAGCTTCGCGTGGAAGGCCCAGGAGAGCTGCTCGAAGTACACGCCCGACTTCGGCGAGAGCAGTGCGTGGAAGAGCATTCCCTGCTGCATGGGCGACAGCGGGTAGACGTCCTCCACCTGCTGCCCCACCGCCGCCTGCACCTTCGCCAGCGTCTTCGCGTCCAGCTTCGCCAGCGGGAAGTCCGCCGGCGTGAACTTCGCCGCGTCCTCCGTCTTGCGCCCGGCCACCAGCGCCTTCAGCGCCTCGGTGTACTCGCGCGCCAGCGCCTCTACCGTCGCCTTCGTGTGCAGCGCTTCGCTGTACGTCCACGTCACTTCCAGCTGCCCACCCACCACCAGCCCGTTGACCTCCAGCACGTGGCTGCGCTGGCCG
>NZ_JBKGHJ010001183.1:0-674 GCF_046520365.1 Corallococcus sp. 4LFB | reverse complement strand
CGCGCGCCCGCCGCGTCGCCTTCGCGCAGGCACAGCAGCGCCAGCGTGCCGTCCACGATGATGCGGTCGGTGGCGCCGCCGTGCGCCTCCGTCCACGCGAGCGCCGGCTCCAGCGCCGCGCGGGCCCGCGCGTGCTCGCCCAGCCGCAGCAGCATGTGCGCGCGGTAATGCTGGGCCCAGTGCCGCGTCTGCTCCGCGCCCCGGCGCACCGCGGACGCCTCCAGCCAGTCCATCAGCGGCAGGCCCCGCGAGAACTGGCCCCGGTACATGGCGGACACGGTGAGCAGCGCGCGGCACTCCTCCGCCAGCCGCAGGTCCCCCAGCGAGTCCACGAGGGCCGTCGCCCGCTGAAGCCACGTCTCCACGTCCTGCCAGCGCGCCTGGTACACCGCGCACACCGCGTTGCGGTTGAGCACGTAGGCCAGGTCCACCGGGCGGCCCACGCGCTCCGCCACCTCGTGCGCCCGCTTCCCCCAGGCGTCCGCCACGCGGTGCACCGGCACCGTGCCCGCCACCACCGCCATCACCGTGTAGCCGCGCGCCAGCTCCGGCGTGGGCCCCGCGGGCTCGCACAGGTTGAGCATGCGCAGGCCGCTCCAGAGCACCGGCAGCGCCTCCTGCGCGTAGATGAACGCGTCCGTCAGCCGCATGAGCAGCCGGCCCGCCAGCCGCCG
>NZ_JBKGHJ010001182.1:0-675 GCF_046520365.1 Corallococcus sp. 4LFB | reverse complement strand
GCTGGTGGACGTGGGCGCCGTGTACGTGGCGGGGCGCCGCGCGCGGGACGGGCGGCGCGGCTGCAGCCCGCGCAGGTGGTGACGGTGGTGCTGGAGGAGGCGGGGCAGAGTCCCCTGGAGGCCGCGAAGCCGGCGGCCCCCTTGCGCGTGCTGTTCGAGGACGCGGACGTCATCGCGGTGGACAAGCCCGCGGGCCTGAACGCGCAGCCCACGGAAGGGCGCGTGGGCGGAAGCCTCGTGGACGTGGTGAGCGAGCACCTGGGCCGGCAGGCGGGCCTGGTGCACCGGCTGGACCGGGAGACCTCCGGGGTGACGGTGTTCGGCAAGACGGCCGCGGCCACGTCCTCGCTGGCGGAGGCGTTCCGGGAGGGCACCGCGCGCAAGCGGTACCTCGCGGCGACGGGGCCGGGGCTCGCGGCGGGCGGCACGGTGGACCTGCCCTGTCGAAGGACCCGTCGCGGCCGGGGCGCTGGCGGGCGACCCGCGCGGCCAAACGTCGTGCCCGCGTGGACGGACTACCGGACGCTGTTCGCGGGGGACGCGTTCTGCCTGGTGGAGCTGCTGCCGCGGACGGGCCGCACGCACCAGCTCCGGGCGCACCTGACGGCGCTGGGGACCCCCATCCTGGGGGACGCGCGCTACGGCGGCGCGGGGAGCGCGGGGAGGCTGATGGCG
>NZ_JBKGHJ010001181.1:0-679 GCF_046520365.1 Corallococcus sp. 4LFB | reverse complement strand
AAGCGGTCGCCGTTGTCCTTGCCCTTCGCTTCCTTCACGCCGCAGTCCAGCTTGCTGCTCTGTCTGTTCGCCGCGCAGATCCACGCCGTGCCGCTGTCGTAGGCCATGTCCAGCGCCATGACGTCGTCGAGCTGGTCCTTCAGCAGGTAGCCCATGGGGCGGTACTGCTTGTCCCAGGGCAGGCCCTTCGCCGTGCGTGAGTGGACGTTGCCGCTCACCACCAGGTGGAAGCGCTGTGGCGTCGCCTTCACCTGCGACAACACCGTCCGCGTCAGCGCGTCCTCCCGCTGCTGTCCGGAGAGCTTCGGGTGGTCGTAGACGAAGACGGCCACGTCCAGGCCCTGGGCTCGCAACTGGCGCAGCTGCTCCAGCATGTTCGCCACCGCCGCGCTGCCCCGGCCGTCCGGATACGGACTGCGCCAGAAGGGGGCCTCCATCAGCTTGAGCCAGTCCACCTCACCGCCCTGGCTCTGGAGGAACGCCGTGATGCGCTCCTCGTTCTCCACCGGCAGCTCCAGGCCCACCGTCACCGGCATGCCCACCGTGACGAGCTGACACACGGACTGCGCGATGAAGCGTGGCACCTCCTGCGTGCCGTGCAGTTCGCCGAGCAGCATCACTCCGCCCGCCTTCGCCTGCTTCTTCAGGCCGAGGATGGACTGGCCGCACTCGGTGAACG
>NZ_JBKGHJ010001180.1:0-680 GCF_046520365.1 Corallococcus sp. 4LFB | reverse complement strand
GGCCGGCTGCGCGGCGGGGGCGGCGGCGGGGGCCGGGGTGTTGGCGAACGCGGTGGAGGCGGCGAACAGGGCGGCGACGATGACGGTCTTCATGGATGGCTCCGGGGACGACACGCCGACGCGGGATTGCATCGGTTGATGCCAGCGCCTTGGAGCACCCGCCGTGCCAGGGACGGTTTCAAGCAACTTCGCGGGGTTCTCCGGGTGGGAGCGGATCCGCCATGGGGAGAATCTCCTCAGTTGCAATTGAAACGATGGGTGCAGGCTCCCCAGGCAGGCGCACGTTGCTTTGACGGCAACGGCGCTCTTCTGCAAGCTGCACCGCGTCCCTTGCGTCCCGAGCGCCACGCGCCGGGCCGCGAGCTGGAGCATGAAGCCCGGTCGTCCTCGTCGTGCATGTCGCGCGGCCAGGTGTCGGGAGAGATGGCGTATGCGGCACCTGCTGGCGGCATGGAGTGTGGCGTGGCTCGCAGTGGGATGCGCCGCGACCATTCCCCCTGAACGCTTCCAGGCCCAGGTGTCGGAGACGGAGCGCTGGCAGCGCGAGTACCAGGCCGAGCGGGAGCGCTCCGAGGCGCTGGCGGCGAGGATGGCGGCCCTGGAGTCCGCGCTGGAGGAGCTGACGCAGGAGCGCGCGGAGGCGGAGCAGGCGCGCGCGGAGGCGGAGCAGGCGCGCGCGA
>NZ_JBKGHJ010000117.1:0-18523 GCF_046520365.1 Corallococcus sp. 4LFB | reverse complement strand
CGCCCGGCCCCGTGCGCGACGTGGACTGCGCGGACGGCGGCGCCCCCTTTCGCATCCTTGTGACGCAGGCCGCGGTGACGCCCGGCGCGCGCGTGCGCTTCACCGGCACCCCCCGCCTGGGCGAGCGCCCGCACGGCCCGCTCTTCACGTCGCTGAAGCAGGCCCTGGGCCCCGCGGGCCTGACGCTCACCGAGGGCACCCCGTGGCCGGTGGAGCTGCACGCGCCCCAGGACACGGCGAAGCTCGAGCCGGTGTTCCGCGTGCCGGGCGCGCAGAGCAGCCAGTACGCCTCCAGCCTGCTCCTGGGCTGCGCGGAGCGCTTCCTGCGGGAGCAGCGCGCGTGGAGCGTGGAGATCGAAGGCACGCTCACCAGCGCCGGCTACATGGACCTCACGGTGGCGTGGCTGCGCCGCTTCGGCTTCACCGTGGAGCAGTCCCAGGGTCACTACTCCGTCACGGCCTATCAGGCGCCTGAATCCGTCCCATCACTGCCGGGCGACTGGTCGTCGTTGGGCTACCTGGTGCTGATCGCCTGGCGCACGGGTGGCACGGTGGAGCGCGCGGAGCCCCAGAGCGCCCACCCGGACCAGGCGATCCTCCGGCTGACCGCTGAAGTGGGCCTGGGGATGATCCCCGCGGGTGCGCCCGGCACGTGGCGCTTCCAGGGTGAAGCCACGGGTGAGCTGCGCGCCTCCGGCAAGGAGTGCCCGGACCTGCTGCCCACGCTGGCGGCGCTCGCGTGCGTGCTGCCCCGGCCCACGACCCTCACCGACGTGGGCATCCTGCGGGTCAAGGAGAGCGACCGGCTGGAGGGGATCCGCGCGTTGGTGGCGGCCTATGGCGGCACCGCGGAGCTGTCGGCCGGAGCCGACGGTGAGACGCTGCGCATCCTCCCGCCCAAGACGAAGCCCGCGCGCTTCGCCATGGACAGCCGGGGTGACCACCGCCTGGCGATGTCAGCGGCCACCCTGTGTGTGCTGTCCGGGGTGCCTCTGGAGCTGACGGGGCCGGAGTGCGTGGAGAAGAGCTTTCCGGGCTTCTGGCGGCAGCTCGCGCGCTCCGGGGTCCGCTATTCCTGAGCACGGGGCCGGACCGGAAACTTCGCCTCTAGGACTTATCGTTCTTTTTTGTTGAAAGCCTCCTGCGCCCTGTGAAATCTCCGCCCATGCCCAAGGACACGCTGACCGTCACCGACAATCGGACCGGGAAGACGTATGAGATCCCGATCGAGAACGGCTGTATCCGCACCCCCGACCTGCGCCAGATCAAGACCGGCAGCGACGACTTCGGTCTGATGGGTTACGACCCCGCGTTCCTGAACACGGCGAACTGTAAGAGCGCCATCACGTTCATCGACGGTGACAAGGGCATCCTCGAGTACCGCGGCTACCCCATCGAGCAGCTCGCGGAGAAGTCCACCTTCCTGGAGGTGGCCTACCTGCTGCTCAAGGGCCAGCTGCCCACGCAGGCGGAGCTGGACAACTTCACGCACAACGTGACGCACCACACGCTGGTGCATGAGAACATCAAGTCCTACATGGACGGGTTCCGCTACGACGCGCACCCCATGTCCATGCTGGGCTCCACGGTGGCGGCGCTGTCCGGCTTCTACCCGGACGCGAAGAACATCCGCGACGCGCGCAGCCGTGAGATCCAGATCACGCGCCTCATCGCGAAGATGCCCACCATCGCGGCGTTCTCGTACCGGCACTCCATGGGCCTGCCGTACGTCTACCCGGACAACGACCTGTCCTACGTCGCCAACTTCCTGGCGATGATCAAGCGCATCGGCACCACGACGTACAAGGTGCACCCCACGCTGGAGAAGGCGCTCGACGTCCTCTTCATCCTGCACGCGGACCACGAGCAGAACTGCTCCACGACGTCCGTGCGCACGGTGGGCTCGTCGCAGGTGGACCCCTACTCCGCGGTCGCCGCGGGCGTGGGCGCGCTCTACGGCCCGCTGCACGGCGGCGCCAACGAGGCGGTGCTCCGCATGCTCCGTGAGATCGGCACCAAGTCCGCCATCCCGGAGTTCATCAAGCAGGTGAAGGGCGGCGAGGGCGAGAAGAAGCTGATGGGCTTCGGCCACCGCGTCTACAAGTCCTACGACCCGCGCGCCAAGGTCATCAAGCGCGTGGCGGACGAGGTCTTCGAGGTCACGGGCAAGAACCCGCTGCTGGAGATCGCGCTCGAGCTGGAGCGCATCGCGCTCGAGGACGAGTACTTCGTGAAGCGCAAGCTGTACCCCAACGTCGACTTCTACTCGGGCCTCATCTACGAGGCGATGGGCTTCCAGGCGGAGATGTTCCCCGTCCTGTTCGCCATCCCCCGCACGGTGGGCTGGTGCGCGCAGTGGGAGGAGATGGTGACGGACAACGAGCAGAAGATCGCCCGCCCCCGTCAGGTCTACACGGGCTCCGCCCGCCGCGACTACGTGGCCCGCGAGAAGCGCACCAGCGCCAAGTAGCCACCGGCTGAAGCAGCCGCTGAAGCACGAAGGGGCGCGGGACTCGAACTTGAGTCCCCCGCCCCTTTCGCTTGTCCCTACCCGTGAGCGGCGGCGGCGCCGGCCGGCTCGCGGTAGAGCGCCTCGATGACGTCCGCGTACCGCTGCTCCACCACCTTGCGGCGCATCTTCATGCTGGGCGTGAGCTCGCCGCCGTCGATGGAGAACTCCCCCGGCAGCACGCGGAAGCGCTTGATGCCCTCGAAGCGCGACAGCTTCGGGTTCACGTCCCGCTCGATGGCCTCGTGCAGGTGCTGCTGGAGCCGCGGGTCGTTCACCAGCGTGGCCACGTCCTCCGGCCAGCCCTTCTCCCGCGCCAGCTTCCGCACCCGGTCCGGCTCCAGCGTCAAGAGCGCCACCAGGTAGTTGCGCCGGTCCCCCACCACCAGCGCGTGCCCCACGGGGGAGAGGGCCTTGAGCAGCTCCTCGATATTGGCGGGGGATGTCTTCTTGCCGCCGGAGGTGACGATGATCTCCTTCTTGCGCCCGGTGATGCGCAGGAAGCCCTCGGCATCCAGTTGCCCCACGTCGCCCGAGTGCAGCCACCCGTCCGCCAGCAGCTCCTGCGTGGCCTCCGGGTTGCGGTGGTAGCCCAGGCACACGTTGCCGCCCTTCACGAGGATCTCCCCGTCCTCCGCGATGCGCACCTCCACGCCCAGCATGGGGCGGCCCACCGTGCCCAGGCGCGCGCACTCGGGGGTGCTCACCGTGGCGGGGCCGGACACCTCCGTCATGCCCCAGACCTCCAGGAGGACGACGTCGATGGAGGCGAAGAAGTCCAGCACGTCCCGGCCAATGGGCGCCGCGGACGTGGAGAACAGCTTCGCCTTCTCCAGGCCGATGCGCGTCTTCAACGGCTGGAACACCAGCCGCCGGGCCAGCGCGAACTTGGCCTCCATGAGGGACGGCACGCGCTCCTGGCTCAAGACGCGCGTGTTGCGCTCCAGCGCCGTGGCGCGGGCCCACTCCACCAGCCGGCGCTTGAGGGGCGGCTGCGCGGCCAGCCCCTCCTCCGCCTTCGTCTTGAACTTCTCCCAGACGCGCGGCACCGCGAAGAAGAGCGTGGGCCGCACCTGCGTGAGGTTCCTGCCCAGCGCGTCCAGCGAGTCCGCGAAGTACACCTGCGTGCCCAGCAGCAGCGGGCTGTGCAGGGAGACGATCTGCTCCGCGATGTGCGACAGCGGCAGGTACGACACCAGCCGCTCGTCCTCCATGTCCCGCAGACCCAGGGTGCCGCCCAGCTGCTTCGACGTCCAGGCCAGGTTCCGGTGGCTCAAGGCCACGCCCTTGGGCTGGCCGGTGGTGCCGGACGTGTAGATGAGCGTGCCCAGCGCGTCCGGGTGGAGCGAGTGGACGCTGTCCCAGTAGGGGTCTTCATCCTGCTTCGCGCCGGAGGCCAGCACGTCCGCGTAGCGCAGCACGCCGTCCGGCAGGGGCGTGGGCGCGTCCACGACGATGAGGTGCTTGAGCGCGGGCAGGCGCCGCTGGACCTCCAGCCCGGTGGCCAGGTGCTTCGCGTTCTCCACCAGGAGGAAGCGCGCCTCGCAGTGGCCCAGGATGTAGACGAGCTGCTCCAAGCTGCTGGTGGTGTAGAGCCCCACCGGCACGCCGCCCAGGGCCATGGCCCCCAGGTCCGCGACGTGCCACGCCTCGCGGTTGAAGCTCAGGATGCCCAGCGGGTCGCCTTCCCGGAACCCCAGCGCGTGCAGCCCCAGGGCGAAGCGCTTGACGCGCTGGGCATAGTCGAACCACGAGGTGGGGACGTAGGCGCCCCCCTGGTGGGACCAGAGCGCCGGGCGGTGTTCCAGCCGCGCGGCCTGGTCATGCAGCGCATGCAGCATCGTCTTGGGCAGGTCCATCCGGTGGAACGTAGTGGAAGCGCCCCGTCCGTTCCACGTCCCCCCGTCTCAGGCGTTGACAGCATGTTCACCGGCTTTGTATGCCGCGCCCGACCATGAGCATCGACTTCACCTGCCAGAAGTGCGAGGCCAGCTTCGAGTTGGAAGCCCAGGACCTCATCGAGGGGACGGAGAAGATTGTCTGCCCCCACTGCGACGCGAAGGCGCCCGCCAACCTCTCGGAGGACTTCGTCGCCGCGCTCACGGAGATGCGCGCGCAGATCGCCATCCTGAGCAAGAAGTTCGCGGTGACGATGACGCTCGAGGCCGAGGAGCTCGAGGACGAACTCGACGACGAGGACGAAGACGAGGAGGAGGACGACGAGGACGACGTCGACGAGGATGAAGACGACGAGGAGTCCGAGGACGACGAGGACTACGACGACGAGGAGTCCGAGGAAGAGGACCGCTAGCCGTCTCGTGCCCCCCTCTTCCCGCCTGCCCGGCCGCCCTCCAACCGGGTGGGCCAGGGCCCGGGGGCCGCTCGCGGCGGGGGGAGGGCGGTGCCCTCCCGGTGAAGGGACAGGTGCGTAGCTTAGGGATGTGAAAACGTCCAACCGCGCCAATTTCTTCGTCGCTCCGTTCACGGCCGTGGTGCTGGCGCTGGGGGGAGCGTTGTTCCTTCCCGCGTTCGGGATCCCCGGCGCCATCGCCGCCTCCGGGACGGCCGAAGGGAAGAAGGAGAAGCCCTGCATCACCGAGAAGGGCAGCGACCCCAGGGCCTGCTCGGAGCTGGTGGAGCTGGAGGTGAAGGACGTGGTGCCCTTGATGGAGGCGCAGACGCACGCCGTCGTGCTGACCACCAAGGACGGGGAGACGGTGCTCCCCCTCTTCGTGGACGAGGGCGCGGCGGTGTCCATCGCCTTCCGCCTCGCGGAGCGTCCGCCCCCCCAGCCGCTGTCGCAGGACCTGCTGGACGACGTGGTGTCCAAGCTGGGCGGCAAGGTGACGGAGGTCCGCATCGACGACCTGCGCGACAACGTCTACTCCGGCCGCGTCTTCCTGCAGCAGGGCAAGAAGGAGCTGGCGCTGGACGCCCGGCCTTCGGACTCCATCGCCATGGCCATGCACAGCCAGGCGCGCATCCGCGTGACGCGCAAGGTGCTGGCGCTGGCGGGCATCACCGCGCGGAGATTGAGGCCCTCCAGAAGCAGCAGGACCTGGGCGTGGGCGGCAGCGGCCCTGGTGGAGAGGACATGGGTCCCCTGCCCCCGCCGCCTCCCATGGGCCCCAGCGCCGGCCAGCCGAAGCCGCCGTCGGAGGACATCGGCATGGACCACTCCATCCGCCAGCAGCCGCTGATGGAGCCCATGGGCAAGGGCCAGGAGATTGAGCTCTAGCGCCCGGAGGCCCACGCCCTGGAACGATGAAAGCCCGGCCCCCCCTCCCAGGGTAGCCGGGCTTTCTTCGTCTCATGCGTCTGAGAGCCACGAATGGCGTACGCCGGCTGGCGGTAACTTTCCGCCGGGCGCGTGAGGCGAAGAGTTAGTCCTTCGGGCGCAAGCCTGTCAAGCCGCCCACCCCGTGGGGCTAGGATGGGCGGTCCTATGCGCAAGGCGAAGATCATCTGCACGCTGGGCCCGGCGTCGGACTCGAAGGAAGTCATCGAGGGGCTGGTGAAGGCGGGCATGAACGTGGCCCGGCTCAACTTCTCCCACGGCACGCACGACGAGCACCGCCAGCGCGTCCAGCGCATCCGCGCGGTGTCGAAGAAGCTGGGCGTGCCGGTGGCCATCCTCCAGGACGTGCAGGGCCCCAAGGTGCGCCTGGGGCGCTTCGAGGGCGGCCAGCTGATGGTGAAGACGGGCGACACCGTGACGGTGACGACGCGCGCGGTGCTGGGCCAGGGCAACGTCATCCCCACGCCGGTGCGCTCGCTGCCCCGGGACGTGGAGAGGGGGCACGACGTGCTCCTGGACGACGGCCGGGTGCGCCTGCGCGTGCTGAAGGTGAGCGGCCAGGACGTGTCCTGCCGCGTGGAGGTGGGCGGGCTCCTCAAGGACCACAAGGGGCTCAACCTGCCCGGCACGGCCATGTCCGTGCCCACGCTGACGGAGAAGGACAAGGTGGACCTGGCATTCGGCCAGGAGGTGGGCGTGGACTACGTGGCGCTGTCCTTCGTGCGCACCGCCCAGGACGTGCGCCAGGCGCGCGCGCTGGTGGGCCAGCGCAAGACGCCGCTCATCTCCAAGATTGAAAAGCCCCAGGCGGTGGAGAACCTGGAGGCCATCGCCGCGGAGTCGGACGGGGTGATGGTGGCCCGCGGCGACCTGGGCGTGGAGATGCCGCTGGAGCAGCTGCCCGCCATCCAGAAGCGCGCCGTGCGGGAGGTCAACCGCATGGGCGGCATCGTCATCGTCGCCACGGAGATGCTGGAGAGCATGGTGCTCAACGCCCGGCCCACGCGCGCGGAGGTGTCGGACGTGGCCAACGCCATCCTGGACGGCGCGGACGCGGTGATGCTCTCCGGGGAGACGGCCGCGGGCCGCTACCCGGTGGACGCGGTGGCCACCATGGCGCGCATCGTGGAGGAGACGGAGCGCACCAGCCTCATCCCCCTGCTCTACTCCCCCTTCGAGCACTCGGAGGACCTGGGCACCGGCGTCGCCGCGGCGGCGGTGGCCGCGTCCCGGCAGCTGAACATCGGGACCATCGTCGCGTACACGGAGAGCGGCCACACCGCGCGCCTCATCTCCGAGTTCCGCCCCGGCGCGCGCATCCTCGGGCTGACGCCCAACGCGGACACGGTGAACCGGATGGCGCTGTACTGGGGCGTGACGGGCCACCGGGTGAAGCGCGTCAGCACCACGGAGGCCATGCTCAAGCAGGTGCGCCGGCTCTGCCAGGAGCTGCGCTTCTGCGAACCGGGCAAGCCCTTCATCCTGGTGGCCGGCGTGCCGCTCAACGTGCCGGGCAACACCAACATGATGAGCATCCACCGCGCGTGAGCCGCTCGCGGTGGAGGCCTGGAGCAGAAAGGCCCTAGAGGACCTTCTGCTCGAAGTCGTAGAGCTTCTCCACGGAGAGCTGGCGGTAGCGCTCCACGTTGAGGGCCCGGCGGGCGCACTCCCACACCAGGTCCCTGGCGGGGCGCTCCGGCTCCTTCTTCTTGCGGCGCTTCACCTCCGCCTTGATGGCCTTGAGCGCCACGGCGGGGTGGTAGCAGAAGGCGGAGGAGAACAGCAGGTGGCCGCCGAAGGGCACGAGGCGCGCCTCCAGCACGTCGCCCGTCTCCAGGCCCGCGATGTGACGGCGCTCCGTCACGTCGAAGTCCTTGCCGGAGAAGAGCTCGCGCAGGCGCACCATGCCCTTGGCCAGCTTGCGCACCTCGAAGAGGCCGTGGACCGTCTCCGTGAAGCTGCGGAAGGCGTTGGCCTCCTCCGGGGCGGCGGACTTCTGGCGCTCCTCGTACAGCTCCGCGGCCGGCGTCTTGCCCGTGAGCGGCGAGACGCGGTCGTAGAGGTAGTAGTCCAGGAACGACGCCATCCGCAGCTCGAAGAGCTTGTCGTCCTCGAAGACTTCGCCGGTGAGGCGGAAGTACTCCGCCTTCGCCTCCAGGAGGTCCGGCTTGCGCGCCTCCTGGCTGCCGAAGGCGATGAGCTGGTCCAGGTACGGCTGGTACGACAACGGGGTCAGCGCGGTGTCCATGGCCGTTGCGAGCTTTCTTCCTACGAACCCGCCATCAGCGTCGCGAAGCGGCTGAACAGGTAGCGCGCGTCGTGAGGGCCGGGCGAAGCCTCGGGGTGGTACTGCACGCTGAAGGCCCGCGCGTCCGGTACGGCCAGGCCCTCCACCGTGCCGTCGTTCAGGTTGATGTGCGTGACGACGGCCTTGCCCTTGAGGCTGGCGTCGTCCACCGCGAAGCCGTGGTTCTGCGCGGTGATCTCCACCTTGCCCGTGGTGAGGTCCTTCACGGGCTGGTTGCCGCCGCGGTGGCCGAACTTCATCTTGTACGTCCGGCCGCCCAGCGCCAGGGCCATGATCTGATGCCCCAGGCAGATGCCGAACACCGGCACCTTGCCCAGGAGCGCCGCCACCGTGCGGTCCGCGCCCTTCACCGCGGCCGGGTCGCCGGGGCCGTTGGCCAGGAAGACGCCGTGCGGCTTCTTCGCCAGCACCTGCTCCGCCGTGAAGTGCGACGGCACCACCGTCACGCGGCAGCCCACGTCCACCAGGTACTGGAGCATGGAGCGCTTGAGGCCGTAGTCGTACGCCACCACGTCGTACTGGAGCTCCGGCTCCGGCTGCTTGTCGCCCGTGGCCAGGAACACGTCCGGCGTGGGCGTGGTGAAGAGGTAGGGCTCCTTGCAGGACACGCCCGTGGCCAGGTCCAGCCCCTCCATGCTCACGGCGGAACGCGCGCGTTCCGACAGGGCGGCGGCGGACACGTTCTCCGTGGAGATGATGCCCGTCTGGGCGCCGTGCGTGCGCAGGTGGCGCACCAGCCGGCGGGTGTCCACGCCCTCGATGCCCACGCGGCCGTGGCGCGCGAGGTACGCGTCCAGCGTCTCCTGCGAGCGCCAGTTGGAGGGCGTCTTCGTCAGCGAGCGCACCACCATGCCCACCGCGTGCGGCAGGCCCGCCTCCTCGTCGCCCGCGTTCGCCCCAATGTTGCCCATCTCCGGGTACGTCATGGTGACGATCTGCCCCACGTACGAGGGATCCGTGAGGATCTCCTGGTAGCCGTACATGGACGTGTTGAAGACCACCTCACCCACCGTCTCGCCGGAAGCGCCAAAGGCGCGTCCTTCGAAGGTGGTGCCATCCGCCAGTGCGAGCACCGCCCGCTTCGTCATCACCGAGACTCCTTGAGCTGACCGTCCTCGAACACACACCGGCCGCCCACCCACGTCTGCGTCACGCGGCCCTTCAGCGTGCGCCCGTGGAAGGGCGTGTTGCGACTGCGGGAATAGAACCGGTGGGCATCCACCGTCCACTCCTCCAAAGGCGACACGAGCGTGATGTCCGCCGGGGCACCAGGCGCCAGGTGACCGCCCGGCAGGCTGAATACCCTCGCGGGCCCGTCCGACAGGAGCTCCACCGCCCGGCGCGGGGTGAGCACGCCCTCGTGCACCAGCGCCAGGGTGAGCCCCAGGGCCGTCTCCAGCCCGACGATGCCGTTGATGCCCTTCTCGAACTCCACCCGCTTGTCGGACACGCCGTGCGGCGCGTGGTCCGTGGCGATGGCGTCCACCGTGCCGTCCACCAGCGCCTCGCGCAGCGCCTTCACGTCCACGTCGCTGCGCAGGGGCGGCGCCATCTTCGCGTGGGTGTCGTAGTCCCCCACCGCCCGGTCATCCAGGGTGAAGTGGTGCGGCGCCACCTCGCAGGTGACGCGGAGGCCGCGCCGCTTGGCCTCGCGGATGAGCCGCACGCTGCCCTCGCAGGACACGTGCGCCACGTGCAGGCGCCCCTTCGTCTCCTCCAGGAGCACCAGGTCGCGCGCCACCATGGCCACCTCCGCGGAGGACGGAATGCCGCGCAGGCCCAGCCGCGTGGAGGTGGGACCCTCGTGCATGGCGCCGCCGGCGGAGAGCGTGAGGTCCTCCTCGTGCACCATCACCGGCACGTCGAACTGCGTGGCGTACTGGAGCACCCGGCGCATCAGGCCCGCGTTCATCACCGGGCGGCCGTCGTCCGTGAGGGCCACGCAGCCGGCGGCGATCAGCTCGCCCGCCTCCGACAGCTCCTCGCCCTTGAGCCCCTTGCTGATGGCGCCCGCCGGGTACACGTGGCACAGGGCCGCGTCCCGCGCGCGAGACAGCACCAGCTCCGTGACGAGCGCGCTGTCGTTCACCACCTTGGTGTTGGGCATGGCCACGACGCCGGTGAAGCCGCCCGCCACCGCCGAGCGGCAGCCGGTGAGGACCGTCTCCTTGCCCTCTTCTCCCGGCTCGCGCAGGTGCACGTGCAGGTCGATGAAGCCCGGCACCAGCCACCGGTCCGTGGCGTCCACCACGCGCGCGTCCTTCGGCACGGGCAGCGGGCTTTGCGACACCTGGGCCACCCGGCCGTCCGTCACCAGCACGTCGCGGACGCCGTCCACGCCGTTGCGCGGGTCGATGAGGCGCGCCCGCTGGAAGAGCACTGAGGTCATGATGCGCACGCCTCCAGGATGGCCCGGCGCACCGCGACGCCGTTGGCCACCTGTTCCAGGATGACGCTGCGGGGCCCGTCCGCCACCGCCGGCGACAGCTCCACGCCGCGGTTGATGGGGCCCGGGTGCAGCACGGGCGCGTCCGGCTTCATCCGCTCCGCGCGGGCGGCGTCAGGCCGAACAGCCGCGAGTACTCCCGCTGGGACGGCAGGAAGGCTTCCGCCATGCGCTCCGTCTGCAGCCTCAGACACATCACCGCGTCCGCCTGGGGCAGCACGGCGTCCAGCTGGTGCGTCACCTCTCCGCCCATCTCCTCCAGCCCTGGCGGCAGGAGGGTGGGCGGCCCGCAAAGCACGACCCGGGCCCCCAGGGCCTTCAGGCACACGAGGTTGGAGCGCGCCACGCGGCTGTGCAGCACGTCGCCGACAATGAGCACCGTGCGCCCGTCCAGCCGGCCCCAGCGCTGGCGCAGCGTGAAGGCGTCCAGCAGGGCCTGGGACGGGTGCTCGTGCGCGCCGTCGCCCGCGTTGACCACCGCGCACTTCACGTGCCGGGCCACCAGGTGCGGCGCGCCGGAGGAGCGGTGGCGGATGACGATGACCGCCGGCCCCAGGGCCTCGATGTTGCGCGCGGTGTCCAGGAGCGTCTCCCCCTTGGACACGGAGGAGCCCGCGTGGCTCCAGTTGAGGACGTCCGCGCCCAGCCTCCGCGCGGCCACCTCGAAGGAGGAGCGCGTCCGGGTGGAGTCCTCGAAGAAGAGGTTCGCCACGACGCGGCCGCGCAGCACGTGCGAGGCCTCCGGTCCGCCGGGCAGGTGCGCCTGGGCGCGGTCGAGCAGGGCTTCCAGCTCATCCCGCCGCCAGCCTGCGATTCCGAGAAGATGTCTCATGGGCCGGGGCCGCCGCGTACCGCGCGCCGCCAGTCGCGTCAAGCACGGCGCGTGGTAGTGGCCGGGCCAGCGTCCGTCAGCGTACCGGTTCGAAGAAGCGGTCCACCCGGAGGCCGGTGCCGCCAAACAGGTTGCCCAGCAGGCCGCCCCAGCCGAGCGACAGCCAGACGACCATGGCCTTGCCCTTGATGTGGCCGTACGGCACGTAGGCGACCTCCGCGCCGCCCGGGCCGCCCAGGTTGTAGCGGCTGTCCGCGCTGTTGTCCCGGTTGTCGCCCATCACGAAGACGCTGTCCGCGGGCACCGTGTAGGGGCCCTCGTGCTCGCGGCCCGGCAGGCGCATGGGGTGCTGGAGCGTCGAGTGCACCACGCCGCCCAGGTCCTCGCGGTAGAGCGCCTCTTCCTGGTCGAACCAGCGGCCCGTGGTGTCGTCCTGGTTGTGCACCACGAAGTCCGGCGTCACCAGCGTGCGCGGCTGCGGCTCGCCGTTGATGCGCACCACGCCGTCGACGATCTCCACCGTGTCCCCGGGGATGCCGATGACGCGCTTGATGAAGTCCTTGGACTCGTCCACGGGGTTGTTGAAGACGATGACGTCCCCGCGCCGCGGCGCCCGCACGATGCGGAACGGCACCACGTTCATGAACGGGATGCGCACCCCGTAGATGAACTTGTTCACGAAGACCTGGTCGCCAATCTGCAGCGTGGGCAGCATGGAGCCGGACGGGATGCGGTACGGCTCCACCAGCACCGTGCGGATGACCAGGGCGATCAGCAGCGCCTTGCCGAAGCCGCCCACGAAGTCCCACACGGACTGCTTGCGGTACGCGCCCAGGTGCTCCTGCGTCAGCGTCTCCAGCGCCTTCGTCTCCGCGCGCAGCTGCTCCACGCTGCCCGCAACGGAGGCGGACTCCACGCGCAGGGCCTGCTCGGTGATGCGCTCCGCCGCGGCCGGGGACACCTTCGTCCCCACGCGCGACAGGATGCGCTCGTCCTCGGCGATGAGCTCGCGCGCCTCGTGGCGCAGCGTGCGCAGCTGCGACTCCTTCTTGGAGGCGTTGCGCCACACCAGCAGGCCCACGAAGGCCAGCACCATCAGCAGGCCGAAGCCCTTCATCAGGGGCTGGGCCCAGGACGCGGTGCCGGGCGCGGACTCGATGAGGATGAGGTACGGGATGAAGGCCAGGCCCACGCCGCACAGCGGGGCCCACAGGCTGGTGAACAGCTCGCGCCACATCAGCTGGCGGCGGGCCTTGAGCTGCTCCGGGGTGCGGCGCGCGGCCATGGCCGCTCCCAGCTTCGCGGAAGGACTGGCCGTGCTCATAGGGCTTACTGCTCCGTCTTGAGGACCGCGAGGAAGGCTTCCTGCGGAATCTCCACCGTGCCCACCTGCTTCATGCGCTTCTTGCCCTCCTTCTGCTTCTCCAGGAGCTTGCGCTTGCGGCTGATGTCGCCGCCGTAGCACTTGGCAAGGACGTTCTTGCGCATGGCGGAGATCGTCTCGCGGGAGATGATCTTCGCGCCGATGGCGGCCTGGATGGCCACCTCGTACATCTGCTTGGGAATCACTTCCTTGAGCTTCTCGCAGACCTCGCGGCCGCGCAGGTACGCGCGCTCGCGGTGCACGATGACGGACAGCGCGTCCACCGGCTCCCCGTTGATGAGGATGTCCAGCTTGGCCAGGTCCGACTCCGCGTAGGAGGACAGCTCGTAGTCCAGGCTCGCGTAGCCGCGCGACACGCTCTTGAGCCGGTCGAAGAAGTCGAAGACGACTTCGGCCATGGGCATCTCGTACGTCACCTGCACGCGGGTGCCGCTGGAGCCCAGGTACTTCATGTCCTTCTGCACGCCACGCCGGTCCTGGCACAGCTTCAGGATGGCGCCCAGGTGCTCGTTGGGCACGTGGATGTGACAGGTGAGGATGGGCTCCTCGAACTTGGTGATGTTCTGGGTGGGCGGCAGCTTCGCCGGGTTGTCCACCAGCAGCACCTCATCCTTGGTGGTGGTGATGCGGTAGACCACCGACGGCGCCGTCGTAATCAGGTTGAGGTTGTACTCGCGCTCCAGGCGCTCCTGGACGATCTCCATGTGGAGCAGGCCCAGGTAGCCGCAGCGGAAGCCGAACCCCAGCGCCGTGGACGACTCCGGCTCGTAGGTGAAGGCGGAGTCGTTGAGCGTCAGCTTCGCCAGCGCGTCGCGCAGGTTCTCGTAGTCGGACGAGTCCACCGGGAAGATGCCGGAGAACACCATCGGCTTCACTTCCTTGAAGCCGGGGAAGGGAGCCTCCGTGGGCCGCGCCTCCTCCGTCACGGTGTCGCCGACCTTCGCGTCCTGCAGCTCCTTCACGTTGGCGACGAGGACGCCCACCTCGCCCGCCATGAGCTGCGTCACCGGGCGCGAGAACGGGCTGAACACGCCCAGCTCCTGCACCTCGAAGACCTTGTTGTTGCTGAACATCTTGATCTTCTGCTTGAGCTTCAGCGTGCCTTCCAGCACGCGCACCAGCGTCACCACGCCCCGGTAGTTGTCGTACCAGGAGTCGAAGATGAGGGCCTTGAGCGGCGCGGACGGCGAACCCGTGGGCGGCGGCACGCGCTTGACCACCGACTCCAGGATGTCGTGGATGCCGATGCCCTCCTTCGCGGAGGCCGGCACGGCGATGGACGCGTCGATGCCGATGACGTCTTCGATCTCCCCGCGCGTGCGCTCCACGTCCGCGCTGGGCAGGTCGATCTTGTTGATGACCGGGATGATCTCCAGGTCGTGGTCCAGCGCCATGTAGACGTTGGCCAGCGTCTGCGCCTCCACGCCCTGGGTGGCGTCCACCACGAGCAGCGCCCCCTCGCACGCGGCGAGGCTGCGGCTGACTTCGTAGGCGAAGTCCACGTGCCCCGGTGTGTCGATGAGGTTGAGGACGTAGTTCTGGCCGTCCTTCGCGGTGTACGTCATCCGCACGGACTGGGCCTTGATGGTGATGCCCCGCTCTCGCTCGATGTCCATGTTGTCGAGGAACTGGGCCTGCGCCTCACGCTTGGTCAGCGTGCCTGTCTTCTCCAGGAGGCGGTCGGCCAGCGTCGACTTTCCATGGTCGATGTGGGCGATGATGCAGAAGTTGCGGATGTGCGCGTTTTCAGCCGGCATGTTCAGGGCGCTCGTCGGTCGCGAAGCGGGCGTAGGTAACACCGAACCGCCCGAAAATCCACGACCGGCGCACACCTGCCCGCCGGGCACTCCACCCGCCTGACGCCGGCCTTCCCGCGCCGCGCCCCCCGGCATCCAGGCCGGGGGACGGGCAGCGAAGCGGCCTAGCCCCGGGCCCGCGCGGGCCCCACGGCCTGGTCGCGGAAGAACTGGATGGTGTGGCGCAGGCCTTCCGCCAGCTGCACGGAGGGCTCCCAGCCCAGCACCTTCTTCGCGAGGGACGCGTCGATGCAGGAGCGCAGCTGCTCGCCCGGCTTGCCCGGCGCGTGCGCGGCCTTCAGCGAGCTGCCGCCGGCCTCCGCGATGAGCTCGTAGAGCCGGTTGATGTCCGTCTCCACGCCGGTGCCGATGTTCGCGGCGCCCACGTAGTCGCTCTGGAAGGCCAGGTAGTTGGCGCGGGCCACGTCCGGGCCGAAGACGAAGTCACGCGTCTGCTTGCCCTCGCCGAAGATGGTGCAGCCCTGCCCCGCGATGGTGCGCTGGCAGAAGATGGCCACCACGCCCGCCTCGCCGTGCGGGTTCTGCCGCGGGCCGTACACGTTGGCGTACCGCAGGGCCACGTACGGCAGGCCGTACTGCGCGCGGTAGTAGCCCAGGTACAGCTCGCCCGCCGCCTTGGAGACGCCGTAAGGCGACACCGGCCGCGTGGGGTGGTCCTCGCGGGCGGGGAAGGAGTCCTGCTCGCCGTAGATGGCGCCGCCGGTGGAGCTGAAGATGACCTTCTTCACGCCGGACTGGCGCGCGGCCTCCAGCAGGTTCGTCATGCCGCGGATGTTCACGTCCGCGTCGAAGCCGGGGTCCTCCACGCTCTTGCGCACGTCCATCTGGGCGGCCAGGTGGCAGAGCACCTGGGGCTTCTCGGTGCGGATGAGCTCCGCGGCCTCGGGGCTCCGGATGTCGTGCACGGCCAGCCGCACGCGCGGATCCAGGTTCTCCTTCTTGCCGCTCGACAGGTTGTCCAGCGCGATGACCTCGTGGCCATTGCGCAGGAACTCATCGCACACGTGCGAGCCAATGAAGCCCGCGCCGCCCGTTACCAGGACTTTCACGCCATTCTCCCCAGGCCCGGCCGCCAGGGGGCCGGGCGTCTGCCTCGCGTTCACTCGCGCGCGGCCAACCTATGCTCCAGAGGGGCGACCGGCAACCTCTCGGAAGTACGCGATGGTGTCCCGCAGACCATCCTCCAGCGCGACCTTGGGCTCCCACCCCAGCAGCGTGCGCGCGCGGGTGATGTCCGGCTGACGCTGCTTCGGATCATCCTTGGGGAGGGGGTGGTAGACGATCTGCCCACCTCCGCCCGCCGCCGCGCGCACGGCCTCCGCGAACTGCTTGATGGTCATCTCGCGCGGGTTGCCGATGTTCACCGGGCCCCGGACGTCCGACAGGATGAGCCGCACCAGGCCGTCCACCAGGTCCTTCACGTAGCAGAACGAGCGCGTCTGGCTGCCGTCGCCGAAGACGCTGAAGTCCTCGCCCCGGAGGATCTGCCCGACGAAGGCCGGCACCACGCGGCCGTCGTTGAGGCGCATGCGCGGGCCGTAGGTGTTGAAGATGCGCACGATGCGGACGTTCACGCCGCGGCTGCGCTCGTAGGCCGCGCTGATGGCCTCCGAGTAGCGCTTGGCCTCGTCGTACACGGAGCGCGGCCCGATGGGGTTCACGTTGCCCCAGTAATCCTCCTTCTGGGGGTGCACCAGCGGGTCTCCGTACACCTCCGACGTGGAGGCCATGAGGAACACGGCCTTCTTCTTCTCCGCGAGCTTCAGCGCGTTCTCCGTGCCGATGGAGCCCACGCGCAGCGTTTCGATGGGGAGGTTCGCGTAGTCGATGGGCGACGCGGGCGAGGCGAGGTTGAGGACGAAGTCCACCGGCCCGTCCACCTCCAGCCCCTCCGTGATGTCCTGCTTCACGAACTGGAAGCCCGCGCGCGGCTTGAGCGTGCGCACGTTCGCTTCGTTTCCGGTGATGAGGTTGTCCACCGCGAGGACGGACTCCGCGCCGTCGTCCAGCAGCCGCTCACACAGGTGCGAGCCCACGAATCCGGCCCCACCCAACACCACCGCCCGCTTGCCACGCATGCTCGTCACGTCACGCCTCGTTCGTCAGGAGAGTTCGTCGAAGGTTGCCTGGCCCGGCAGCTGCGCCTTGTACTTCTCCAGCACCAGGTCGATGCCCTGCCGGATGTATTCGGCCACGGGCACCTTCGTCTTCTGGTTCAGCGCCTTGAGCAGTTCGTTCTGCTCCGGAGTGATGTAGATGGTGGTGCTGACTTTCTTTCGGGCCATGGCGATACGTGAAAATATATGGAATGACGTGGCCTGCGAAGCACGGAGTGGAAGCGGCGCGAACATGGCGCCCCACCTGCTTGGGAGGCACCTTGGCTTCTGGCAACCGTCTGATTTTCCTGGGCTTCCTCGCGGCAGCCACGCTCTCCGGTTGTGCCTCCCAGAAGCCTGCGCAGACCTCTGACGCGGCGCGCAAACGCCCGGAGGCGGAGGCCATCCGGGGCAAGCAGACGCCCGGGGAGACGGTCACGGAGCTGGACGCCAACGGCGATGGCCGCACGGACGTCTGGGAGTACCGGGTGAAGGACGTGCTCGTGCGCAAGGAGCTGGACCTGAACTGGGACGGCCGCGTGGACGTCACCCAGTACCTGGATCCGCAGGGCGCGAAGGTCCGCGAGGTGATGGACCTGGACTACGACGGCAAGGTGGACGCCACGTACCACTACGCCGAAGGCAAGCGCACGAAGGGCGAGCGCGACCTGGACGGCGACGGCAAGGCGGACTCGTGGCTCTACTACGAGAACGACACGCTCGTGCGGAAGGAGCGCGACGCGAACCACGACAGCCGGGTGGACTACTGGGAGTACTGGGAGAACGGCCAGGTGGATCGCATTGGCGAGGACCTGGACGGCGACGGCACCGTGGACCAGTGGACGCGCAACCCGAACCCGGCGGCGAAGCCCCGGGAGTGACGCCGGGGGCCCGCGCCGGCGCACCGGATGGGCGCGCCGGCGGGCGGTACGGCGGGAAGGCTACGGGGCGCTGGTGCCCGTACGGCCGTAGGAATCTTCCAGCCGCACGACGTCGTCCAGCTCGGGGGTGCTGACCTCGAGGATGTCGCAGTCGGTGATGGCGACCATGCGGTGCTTGGTCAGCGGCTTGATGTGGTAGCTCTCACCGGGGTTCATCTCCTTCTCGATGAGGCCCTGGCCCTCGTCGACGACGAAGAGGAGCTTGCCGCTCTGGACGTGGATGGTCTCGTCCTTGACGTTGTGGAACTGGAGGCTCAGCTTGTGGCCAGCCTTCACGTGCAGGAGCTTGCCCACGTAGCGCTCCGTGTGGGCCCAGATGAGCTCGTGACCCCAGGGCTTCTCCACCCGCTTCGTCGTCGTCATGTTGCTTCGTCTCTTCCTTGCCCAGCAGCGCTAGTTCGTGCCGGCCACGTACGCGTCGATCTGGGTCTCGCGCTTGAAGTCCGTCAGGTACCGGCCAGCGGCTTCCTTGCTGGCGAAGCTGCCCATCCGGACGCGGTACCAGGTGCCCTTTCCGGGCACCTCCGCCGCCAGGATATAGGGGGCATAGCCCTTATCGCGCAACCGCGCGGCGAACCGGTCGGCGTCCTGGCGGCTCTGGAAGGCGGAGAGCTGGAGCGTGAACGCCCCACCCTTCACGGCCTCCGAGGGACGCGGCGGCTCCGCGGGCAGCGCCTGGGCCCGGGCGATGGCCTCCTTCATGCCCCCGTCGCGCACGGCGGTGCGGGTGGCGACCGGCGTCTCCTCCACCTTTCCCTTCACCGGCTCCGGCTTCGCGGTGGCGACCTTGGGGGCCTCAGCGGGCTTCGGCTCCGGCTTCGTGAGGGGCTTGCCGTTGGCGATGGCGTCCTCCTCGGCGGCGTCCATCGCGGGCAGCTCGCCCGTGTCGGGG
>NZ_JBKGHJ010001179.1:0-681 GCF_046520365.1 Corallococcus sp. 4LFB | reverse complement strand
CCGGGTCCGCGTAGGCGGAGGGCGGCGGGAGGCCGAACGGATCCGCCTCGGGTTCGGCGGAGGGCGGGGCCAGGGCGAACGGATCCGCCTGCTGGGGCTCTCCGTAGCCGTAGGTCTGCGGATGGGCGCGCGACGCCGCCGGGCCGTGGGCGTTGGACGGGTCGTTGATGTCGAAGGTGAAGGCGTCCTCGGGCGCGGCCTGCGCGGGGGCGGGCAGGTTCCCGTCGTCCGCGAAGTCGAAGTCGGGCGTGCCGAAGTCGGCCTCGGGGGCGGGCGGGGCGGCGGCGATGGGGTCTTCGGAGAAGTCGAAGTCGCGCGCGGTGCTGGCGGGCTCGTTCGAGCCGTAGGCGACGGGCGCGGCGGGCTCGCGGTAGGCGTCGGTGGGGACGGGGATGGCGACGACGCGGGTCACGTCCTCGCGCGGCTCGGAGAAGTCGCTGGTGTCGAGCGAGGAGAACTCGCCGCTGCCCACCTCCGAGAAGTCGTCCTCCGCGGCCATGGGCGCGGGGGCCGGCGGCGCGGCGCCCATGTCGAAGTTGAACGAGTCGTCCGGGAGGGCCATCGGCGCGCCAGGGCCCGGGTCGAACGAGTTGGCACGGGGCGCGGCCACGCCCGGCGAGGCGAACGCGGCGGACGGGACCTCGTCGTCGAAGGAGAACGGATCCTCGGGGACGGGCGGCG
>NZ_JBKGHJ010001178.1:0-682 GCF_046520365.1 Corallococcus sp. 4LFB | reverse complement strand
CATCCCGACGTGCCGCAACGCGCGCTGCGCCGCGCCTGCCAGTAGCGCGCGCGCCACAGGGCCTCGTCGGTGCGCGCGGCCTCCGGCAGCTGCTCCACCGCCATCAGCGACGCCAGGCCCGGCTGCGTCTCGCCCTGGCGCAGGTGCAGCCAGAAGGCGCGGAAGAGGGCCTCGGCGGCGAAGTTGCCGGCGGAGTAGCGCTTCGCCAGCGCCTCGTAGTTGCGCAGCGCTTCGTCCGCGCGGCCCAGGCGCTGCTGCGTCCACGCCTCGAAGAACAGCGCGTCGTCCGCGTAGCCGTGCTCCGGGTAGTCGCGCGCCAGCGTGGCGTAGGTGTCCACCGCGGCCTCCGGCTGCACCACCGACTGCGAATAGGCGAGCAGGTAGAGCGCCTGCGGCCGCTGCTCGGGTGACTGGCACTCGCGCGCCACCGGCTCCAGCACCTGGATGGCGCGGCGGTGCTGGCGCTCCTTGCGCAGGGCGCGGCCCAGGGTGAGCTGGGCGCGGCAGGCCAGTTCATCCGGGAGCTCCGTGCGGGGGCCTGAGCGGGCCAGCAGGTTCATGGCCGCGACGTTCTGGTGCAGCTCCACCAGCGCCTCCGCGCGGCGCACGCGCCACTTCATGGGCAGGGGCAGGTCGCGCAGCATGGCGCGCGCGCGGCCGCCTCCTCGACAGCGCGCGGTGC
>NZ_JBKGHJ010001177.1:0-683 GCF_046520365.1 Corallococcus sp. 4LFB | reverse complement strand
CTCGCGGGAAGAAGCCCGCCTTCGCGCAGAGGAAGAGGCTCGGCTCGCAGAAGAGGCACGGCTGCGCGCAGAGGAAGAAGCTCGGCTCGCTGAAGAAGCTCGACTCGCCGAGGAAGAACGCCTCCGTGCGCTTGAGGAAGCACGGCTGGCTGAGGAGGCCCGGCTCGCCGAAGAGGCTCGCCTCGCCGAGGAGGCTCGCCTTGCTGAAGAGGCCCGACTTCACGCGGAGGAAGAGGCTCGCCTCGCCGAAGAAGCCCGACTCGCGGAAGAGGCGCGTCTGGCCGAAGAGGCCCGCCTGGCCGAAGAGGCTCGGCTCGCGGAGGAGGCCCGTCTTCGCGCTGAGGAAGAAGCTCGCTTCGCTGAAGAAGCGCGACTTCAGGCGATTGAAGAGGCTCGCCTCGCCGAAGAGGCGCGACTCGCCGAGGAAGAACGCCTCCGTGCGCTTGAGGAGGCTCGGATCGCCGAGGAGGCTCGCCTTCGTGCAGAAGAAGAGTCCCGGCTTGCGGAAGAGGCTCGCCTTCGTGCCGACGAGGAAGCGCGAGTAGTCGAAGCCGCGCGGCTCGCGGAAGAAGCACGGCTGGCAGAGGAGGCTCGCCTCGCGGAAGAGGCTCGGCTCCGTGCGGAGGAAGAAGCTCGGCTCGCCGAAGAGGCTCGCTTGGCGGAGGAGGCCCGACTCGCCGAAG
>NZ_JBKGHJ010001176.1:0-685 GCF_046520365.1 Corallococcus sp. 4LFB | reverse complement strand
CCGCGAGCCCAGCGCCCCGCGGGCTCGGACGCGGCGCCCATTCCCCGGGTGATCCGTCCTCCCGCGGACGCCGTGCGGCCCTCCAGGGCACGTCCCCCCGCGCGGCCCGAACCCGCCGAGGCCCGGAGCGCGCCCGCGGCGGACTCGCTGATGGATCCGCCCAGCGAGCTCCAGACGCAGCGCTTCCGGACCCGTCCGGCGCGGGGCACCGCACGTGCGTCCCGCCAGGCGGAGGCGGAGGTCGCCGAAGCGCCTCCCGCGGCCGCGCCTGCCCGCGAGGGCTCCGGCTGGGGCATGCGGCTGCTGCTGCTGCTCATCCTGGGGGGCGTGGGCTACCTGGCGACGCTCGAACCCGTGCGCCGCGTGTTCATGCCCGCGTATGACTCCGCGAAGCAGTGGGTGAAGGCGGAGCTGGATCCGCCGCCGCCCGTGGATCCCGCCGCGAACGGGCAGTGGCCGCCGAAGCCCTCCGGTCCTCCGCCGGGCTTCGTCCAGAAGACCGAAACCCCGGAGCCCGAGAAGGCGCCGGAGGTGGAGCCGACTCCGCCCGAGCCCGTGGTGGAGGCGACGCCCGTCGACACGAAGAAGACGCCCGCGGGCAAGGGTGGCCGCAAGACGAAGCCGGCCGCCAGCGCTCCGGCCGTCACTCCCGCCGCGCCCGTGGTGGCCGCGAAGGCCGAGCCGC
>NZ_JBKGHJ010001175.1:0-692 GCF_046520365.1 Corallococcus sp. 4LFB | reverse complement strand
CCGCCCTGGCCGGCCTCCCGGCCGCGGCGGAGCTGGACGGCTTCATGCTCGCGGACGCCCTGAAGTCGCTCCCCGAGGGGCCGGGCCGCTCCTGGAGAAGGTCCGCCGCCTGGCCCTGCGCGCGCCGCGCTCCATCGAGTGCTCCACCTTCAGCGCCCTGGAGGCGTGGCTGGACGCGGGGCTGCACACCGCGCCCGTGCCCGCGGAGCGCGTGGGGCTCATCGTCGCGGGCAGCAACCTGTCGCCGCGGCTCCAGCACGACACGGCGAAGAAGTTCGCGGCGGGCCCGGAGTTCATCGACCCGCGCTACGCGATGCGCTTCCTGGACACGGACCACGTCGGCGTCCTCAGCGAGGTGCTGGGCCTCCGGGGCGAGGGCTTCACCGTGGGCGGTGCGTCCGCCAGCGGGAACGTGGCCCTGCTCAAGGCGTGGCAGCTGCTCCAGCTGGATGAAGTGGACGCCTGCGTGGTGGTGGGGCCCCTGGCGGACCTGTCCCCCATGGAGCTGCGGGCGCTGCACCACCTGGGCGCGCTGAGCCCGGGCGGCGGCCGCGAGGCGGACCAGGTGTGCCGGCCCTTCGACGCCGGGCGCGACGGGTTCGTGCTGGGGCAGGGGACGGCCTGTGTCGTCCTGGAGCGCGAGGACTCGGCGTCGAGGCGCGGGGCGCCGATGCACGCGGAGCTCGCGGGGG
>NZ_JBKGHJ010001174.1:0-693 GCF_046520365.1 Corallococcus sp. 4LFB | reverse complement strand
CCTTCGCGTCGACGGTGATCTTCTTGGACAGGTCGCCGTTCGCGACCGCCGTCGTCACCAGCGCGATGTTGCGCACCTGGCTGGTGAGGTTGGACGCCATGCTGTTCACGTTGTCCGTGAGGTCCTTCCACGTGCCGGCGACGCCGGGCACCGCGGCCTGACCGCCCAGCTTGCCGTCCGTACCGACTTCCTTCGCGACGCGGGTCACTTCGGAAGCGAAGGCGCGGAGCTGGTCCACCATCGTGTTGATGGTGCTCTTGAGCTCCAGGATCTCGCCCTTCGCCTCCACGGAGATCTTCTGCGACAGGTCGCCGTAGGCCACCGCCGTGGTCACCTTGGCGATGTTGCGCACCTGGTCCGTGAGGTTCGCGGCGAGGACGTTCACGTTGTCCGTGAGGTCCTTCCACACGCCCGCGACGCCGGGCACCGCGGCCTGGCCGCCCAGCTTGCCCTCCGTACCCACTTCCTTGCCGACGCGCGTGACTTCCGACGCGAACGCGCGGAGCTGGTCCACCATCGTGTTGATGGTGTTCTTCAGCTCCAGCACCTCGCCCTTCACGCTCACGGTGATCTTCTGGGACAGGTCGCCGTTCGCGACCGCCGTCGTCACCTTGGCGATGTTGCGCACCTGGTCCGTCAGGTTGCCGGCGAGGACGTTCACGTTGTCCGTGAGGTCCTTCCACACGCCGGACA
>NZ_JBKGHJ010001173.1:0-694 GCF_046520365.1 Corallococcus sp. 4LFB | reverse complement strand
CCTCGCCGGCGCGCACCTCCACGCCCGGCATCGTGCGCCACGACGCGGTGTCGTCCGTGTCGCGCCGGCGCCACGCGACGCCGCCCGTCTCCGAGCTGCCGTAGACCTCCACCGGCGCGCGGCCCAGCAGGTCGCGGCAGGCCTGGAGCGCTTCGGCGGTGAGCGGCCCGCCGGAGGAGAACAGCCCGCGCAGGCTCCCACGCACGGAAGACCAGTCCAGCGTCGCCGGCAGCCGCTTCAGGTGCGCGGGGCTGGCCACCAGCAGGCCGGGCCCGGCCTGGAGCGCGGCCAGGATGTCCTCCGGATAGGGCAGGGCGAGCGCGTCGAACGGGCGGCCCGACGTCAGCGGCCACAGCACCCGGAACAAGAGGCCGTAGATGTGCTGGTGCGACACGGTGGCCAGCACCGGCACGTCCCCCACCTCCGCGTCGAACAGCGCGCCCAGCGTGGCGACCTCACTGGACAGCTGCGACAGGCGCTTGGGGATGGCGGTGGGCTCCCCGCTGGAGCCGACGTGTAGACGACCAGCGCCGCGAGCCCGGGGGACAGCGGCTGGAACGTGGCGGAGCGCCCGTCCTCGTTCATCGCCGGCGTGAGCGGCGTCAGGGCGCTCAGGGCGGTCAGGCCTTGGGGGGCCCGGCCCGCGAAGCCGTCCACGTGGGCCTTCAGCGCGTCCAGCGTGGCGGGGCGCGCG
>NZ_JBKGHJ010001172.1:0-695 GCF_046520365.1 Corallococcus sp. 4LFB | reverse complement strand
GCCAGCCGCTGGCGCTCCTGCGCGCCCGCCGGGCTCAGGTAGTGGCGGTACGCGGCGTGGTGGATGCGCGCCTTCTCCTCCGCGGGGAGGCCCGCGAACACGGCCTCGCGCACCAGCTCGTTGCGGAAGCTCAGGCCCTCCAGCCGGTGCTCCACCAGCAGCCCCGAGTCCAAAAGCCGCCGCGTCGCGTGCCCCACGTCCAGCGGGAACTGCGCCGCGGCGCCGTCGCGCTCCAGCTCGCGCAGCACGCCGTCCGCCGCCGTGGCGGTGAAGGTCACGCCCAGCAGCGCGCACAGCCGGGCATGCGCGGCGAGCGCCGGAGGCAACGCGCCCAGCTCGCGGTCCGCCAGCCACTCCACCAGCCGCAGCTCCGGCACGCGGTCCAGCTCGTCCGTGACGAGGTACCAGTTGCCGCCCGGAGAACGCTGCCGCACCAGCCCCTGACGCTTGAGGCCGCGCACCAGCTCCACCAGGAACAGGGGCACGCGCTGCGCGCGCTCGACGATGCGCTCCACCGCCTGCGCGGGCACGTTCTCCACCGGCCTGAGCAGCGCGCGGCACAGGGCCTGCGCGTCACCCGGAGTCAGGCCGGACAGGGGCAGGTCCAGCTGGCGCGCGGCGCGGGCGCCACGCGGGCAACCTGAGCCCCTGGTGCTGGGCCGTGGCTCAAGCGGAGCTGGGCGTGCCGGTCGGTG
>NZ_JBKGHJ010001171.1:0-703 GCF_046520365.1 Corallococcus sp. 4LFB | reverse complement strand
TCCGTCAGCCGCCCAGCGGACGGCGCATCCAGGTCCGCGTCCCACGCACCGGCTTCAGCGCCGGTCCGTCGCCAGGTTGTTGGCGGCGATGAGCGCCTGGGCCTTCTCGCCGCGCGTGCGCAGCTCCGCGCTGACGGCCTCTTCCGTCTGCCGCAGCTCCGCGTCCAGCGCGCGCAGCGAGTACACGGTGTAGCCACCCAGGCCCGCCAGGAACAGCGCCGCCGCCACCGCCACGCGCACGCCCTGGCGCGACAGCGCGAACACCGCGGCCGCGCACGCCGCCAGCGGCAAGAGGAACGCCAGCAGCACCGGCGTCCACGACGGCGCGGCCCCCTTCACCACCGCCGGGGTGAGGGACTCCACGGAGCCCACCACCCGCCCGTCCACCTCCACGGGCGCGGACAGCAGGCGGCTGGCGCCCGCGTCGAGCAGCTCCGACTCCACCTCCTGCTTGCGCGCCCCGCCCTCCTCGCGGTTCGTCTCCACCGCGGCGCGCAGGCGCTGGCCGCGGTCGTACAGCGGCTTCTCGTCGCGCGACAGCTTGCGCGGCGCCGCCTTCTCCCCGGTGTCCTGCGGGAAGGTGGACGCCTCCAGCCGGATGCCGCTGAAGGCGATGACGCGCACGGCGCTGCCCGGCATGCCGGGCCAGCCCGCCACCACGGCACGCACGGCGTCGCCCGTGCCTCCCGCGCGCTGCACCAGG
>NZ_JBKGHJ010001170.1:0-704 GCF_046520365.1 Corallococcus sp. 4LFB | reverse complement strand
GCCAAGCGGAGGCCTGCGCTTCGTCATCAGCGGCCGGGCCTCCCCGGAGACCGGTCCGCGCGGGCGACGTGGAGGCGACCGTGAGGAGTCGGCGCGTGGCTCGCGACGGTGCCGCTCCAGCCGGGCAGCAACGCCCTGGCCATCACCACCACCTCGCCGGGCGGCGCGGTGGAGTTCACGCAGCAGTCCTTCGACGTGGTGCGGCGCGGCGAGCACGGCTGGCTCGTCATCCCTCGCGAGCGGCAGCGCCTGGGCGCCGTGCGCGGGCTCTCCGCGGACGCGCCCCTGCCCGCGGGAGAGACGTTCCTGCGCCTGGAGGTGCCCCCCGGCACCCAGGTGACGTCTCCCGACGCGAGCCTCCACGCGGGCCCCGACGGCGAGTCCGCCTGCCGGTGCGGCTCGCGCCGGGCCGCAACACCGTCCCCTCACGCTGGCTCCCCCGCGCAGACCCCGAGCACCGTGACGGTGTCCGTCGAAGCGCGGGCCCAGGCCTTCGCCGTGGGTCTGCTCGACGTGGAGGCCAGCATCGCGCCGGCCGGCGGCGGCTTCCGGCTGCGGGGCCGGGGCGCCCTTCACGGCGAAGCCCAGCTGGGGCCCGTCCAGGTGGTGGGCGAGCTGGACCTGCGCGACACCGACCTGCGCCAGCTGCACGACGCGCCGCTCGCGGACTGGCTGCGCCCCCGGCTGCCCGAGCGCTTCGAGCG
>NZ_JBKGHJ010000116.1:0-18641 GCF_046520365.1 Corallococcus sp. 4LFB | reverse complement strand
CCGCGACGCCCGAGCAGCAGGCTCCGGAAGTGCCGCCGGCTCCGGCGGTTCCGGTGACGCCCGCGGCTCCCGCGCCCCAGGCCTCCGCGCCTTCGGACGCGAAGCGCACGACGGTGACGCGGGTCATCCACGACGAGCGCGGCTTCAAGCTCCAGGTGGACGGCAGGGACTTCCCCATCCACGGCGTGAACTGGGGCTACACGCCCATCGGTGAGAACTACCGGTACTCGCTCTGGACGCAGCCGGAGGACTTCATCAAGCAGGTGCTGGCGAAGGAGATGGGGATGCTCCGCGACGCGGGCATCAACGCCATCCGCCAGTTCGACGACATCCCGCCCGTCTGGGTCGAGTACATCTACCGGAACTACGGCATCTACACGATGCTCAACCCGCTGATGGGACGCTATGGCCACCCGGTGAACGGGGTCATGGTCGTCAACATCGACTACTCGAACCCGGAGCACCGCAAGGCCATCCTCGGCGCGCTCGCCGAGAAGGTGGAGGTCTACCGGGACGTGCCCGGCGTCCTCATGTGGCTGCTGGGCAACGAGAACAACTACGGCCTGCACTGGACGTCGTTCGAAATCGAAGCCCTGCCGGGCCACGAGGACGCCGCGCGCGCGGAGTCGCTCTATTCGCTCTACGGCGAGGCGGCCCGCACGGTGAAGAAGCGGGACACGAGCCACCCCGTGTCCATCGCCAACGGCGACCTCCAGTACATCGACCTCATCGCCAAGCACTGCCAGGACCTGGACGTGCTGGGCACGAACGTCTACCGCGGCCCCACCGCGCGCGACCTGTTCGCGGAGGTGAAGGCCAAGCTCAACAAGCCGGTGTTCTTCTCCGAGTTCGGCGCGGACGCCTACGACGCCCGCGCGGGCCGCGAGGACCACGTGGCGCAGGCGGAGTACCTGCGCACGCAGTGGGAGCAGATCTACCTGGAGGGCTACGGCCAGGGCCTGTCCGGCACCGCGCTGGGCGGCTTCGTGTTCCAGTGGGTGGACGGCTGGTGGAAGCATGGCCAGGAAGCCAACCTGTCCATCCACGACACCACCGCGACGTGGCCCAACGGCGGCTACGCGGCGGACTTCGTCCCCGGTCAGAACAACATGAACGAGGAGTGGTTCGGCATCGCGGCCCTGGGCCCGCCGGACGCCAACGGCATCAGCGGCATCCAGCCGCGCACGGCCTACTACGTCCTCCAGGCCGCGTTCCGGCTGGACCCGTACGCGCCCACCACGACGCCGGACGTCATCCGCGACTTCTTCGCCAACATCCGTCCGTCCGCGCTCACCAGCGGCTACACGTCGTCGGTGGCGCTGGCGCGCACGGAGGAGCTGAGCGCGGTGCGGGTGTCCAACCTGCGGCTGCTGCTGGACAGCTCGCTGTCGCGCGGCAGCATCGCGACGGTGCGGCCCAACCAGGGGTCGGCGGACCACACCGAGTCCATCTTCTTCGACCTGGCGTTGCAGCCCACCAGCGGCGTCTACGGCCGCGCGTCGTTCAACGTCGTGGGCAACGTGGCGCAGAACCGGCTCAACAACCTGTTCTACGAGAACCGCGGCACGCCCTCCACGCCCACCGCGGGCCAGGTCCCCGTGGGCCCCGGCGCCCCGGCGCGCGAGCAGTCCCCGCTGGATCGCTTCGCCCTGTACCAGGCGGAGTTCAAGGTGGACCGCTCGGACTTCGCGCTGGAGGGCTACTACCGCACCGGCCACTACCACTGGGGTGAGGAGGGTGACTTCTTCAACCTCTACCGCGAGGCGAACTACGGGCCGAACCTGGACATCTACCACGGCAACGCGCCATTCGGCGTGGTGTTCAGCGGCAAGAAGGCCATCGACGGCCTGAAGATCGCCGTCGGGCCGGAGCTGTACTGGGGCGCCAACCCCTCCGTGGTGGCGAAGTACCGCAACACCGTGGGCCCGGTGAACGTGACGCTGGTGCACCAGGAGGACCTGGCGCAGGGCGCGTCGTCCGCCACGGCCTCCGTGGTGCGCGAGCGCATCGCGCGCAGGACGGCGCTCAACTTCCAGTACGCCACCGGCAAGCTGGTGCTGGACGTGGGCGGCCTGCTCTCCGCGCCCCAGCGCATCGGCGAGACGTTCACGTACACGCGCTCCGTTGACCCGGGCGCCCCCAGCTACCGCAACAGCGGCTACGACGTGCTCCAGGACAAGGTGCAGTTCCTGGACACGCTGGGCGCGAAAGCGCGGCTCACCTACGACATGGGGGCGGTGCGCTGGCTGGTGCAGTCCTCCATCCGCGGGCTCGTCGCGGACAGCGGGCCGGAGCAGGGCAACATCATCACCGGCTGGAGCCTGCGCGAGAGCGGCCGCGGCAACCACTACGCGGGCCAGCTGGGCGCGGCGCTGCAGTTCGGCGTCATCCAGGTGTCGCCGAACCTCCTGTACCAGAAGCCGCTCGTGGGGCCGAACCCCACCATCCCGGACGCGTACGACCCGGCCTCCGGCCAGTACTACGCGGGCGTGCGGCCGCGCAGCGTGCTGTCGGACGCGTTCAGCGTGCTGGACAACCGCGAGACGCTGGGCGGCGAGCTGCTCATCACCTTCGACCCGACGCCGGGCACCTGGTTCTGGTCGTGGGACCGCGACATGCGCGAGGACGCGCCGTTCGCGGCGGGCCTGGACATCGTCTACCGCCACCAGCCCACGTCGCGTGACGCGGGCATCGCGATCCTCGCGGACGGCAGCACCATCGCCTTCGGCAGCGCGCCGGTGGCCCGCGACGAGTGGGAGACGTCCCTGCGCCTGGTGGGCAACCCCAGCCAGCGCCTGCGCCTGTACGGCACGGCCTTCGTGGGCAGCAACCAGTCCTCCGGTGAGGACAGCCGGCAGATCCACCGCTTCGGCCTGGACGGGTCGGTGCTCTACGACACGCTGCTGCTGGCGGCCCAGCTGCACTTCAACGACTGGGGTCCCTACGACTACCACCGCGTCTTCAACCTCACCTACCCGGTGCAACTGGGCGGGGACCTGTCCTACGGGTTGAAGAAGCCGGTGCTGGGCGCGGTGTCCACGCGCTTCGGCCTGCGCGGGCTGGTTCGCATGCTGGATGAGTACTCGGAGGGCCTCAACGACCGGGGCATCACCGAGGGCCTGAAGGGTCGCGAGTACGAGGTGGGCGCGTATGCCATCCTTTCTCTCTGAGGGAACACGCAACATGAGGACTGGTTTCCTGCTGGCCGCCGTGGCCGTGCTGTCCGGCTGCTACGACGATCCGACCATCATCTACGGCAGGTCGCTGGACGGGATGACCCTCACGGTCACCGACCCGGCCATGGGCATCTACCCGAACACCTCCGTGCTGGACGACCCGAACAACCCCTTCGCGATGTCGGGGGTGGGCACGGAGACGAAGTGGCAGATCCAGTCCGGCGCGGACCCGGTGGCGGCCTACTACGCGTGGGCCACGGTGCTGGCGAACGGGCCGTACGGCGAGGCGCAGTACTACGTGGCCCTCAACCTGGCCGCCATCTACCAGCGGGGCCAGGCGGATCAGGCCAGCCTGCCGCTGACGCGGGAGATGGCGGTGAAGGCCTACCAGTCGGTGCTCGACAACTTCCCGGACGCGGTGACGTACGACGCGTCCGGCACCATCGCCTATGAGCTGGTGACGCCCGCGTACAAGGGCGTCGTGGAGCTGGGCGGCACCGTGGCGGGCGGCTGGGTGATGGTGAAGACCTCCAGTGGTGCGGACCGGGCGGTGAAGCCATGAAGAAGCCGGTGTGGGGCCTGTTGCTGCTGCTCGCCGCCTGCCGCCCGGATCCGGGCCCGGCGGACTACACCGGCCAGGAGCTGCCGGACACCCTGGACCCCGACGGAGGGACGCAGCCGTCGGACCTCCTCCCAGGGCCGTTCCCGTATGAAGCCGGCCAGCGCCGCCTGATGGTGGGCATCTTCTACGAGGCGGGCCGCTCCGAGGAGATCATCCTCGATAACGTCGACTCGAACTTCTACCTCTACGAGAACACCGTCTACGTGGAGTCGGATCCGGACCACATCGAGGGCAAGTCCGCGGACCGCATCGTCCAGAACGGCAAGCCGTGGATGGGCTTCGGGGTGCACTGGAAGCAGACGCACAACTTCGACGCCTGGAAGACGCTCCACGTCAGCATGAAGTCGTCCGACGCCGCCTTCGCCAACGTGAAGGTCGGCATGTCCAGCGGCACGGGCACCAGCGAGAAGGGCTATCAGCTCGCCCTCGCGACGTACGGCTGGGCGAACGATGGCGAGTGGCACCACCTGGCCATCCCGGTCGCGGACTACGTCGCGGCGGGCCTGAAGCTCAACGACGTCTCGTCACCGTTCACCTTCGCGGCCGAGGGTGGCACGGCCGGTCAGTCACTCCTGCTCGACAACCTGTACTTCACCGCGGACTAGGCAGGAACGCAGTGCCAGGGAGGGCGGGCCGGCTGTCGCCGTGTGACAGCCGGAACGCCCGAGCCTTGTCCTGACGTCCCCGTCACGCCCCCGCGTGCGGTGTCGGAAGGGCAGGGCGGCAGTCACTCCACCCGGGCAGTCCCCTTGCGTCCGCCGCGCGTCCTGGCGGTGCGTGCGAACGCGCGCGTCACGGTGTCCCTACTCAAGGAGTCCTCCCCCCATGTCTGAAGCCTTGCCTCGACTGTCAAGCAGGGGCGCGAGCCCATGTCCGCGTGAAGCACCGCGTGTCTGGTCATTACAGGCCTTCGCGGCGGCGCTCATGGTGGTGTCCCTCCTGGGCGCCTCCGACGCCCGCGCGCAGACGAACGTCGCGCTGAACAAGACCACCTATACCTCCACCGCCGAGGGTCCCTTCCTGGGCCAGTACGCGGTGGACGGCGATGGCGGCACCCGCTGGGCCAGCGGCTTCTCCGCGAATGAGTGGATCACCGTGGACCTGGGCCAGACGCGCACCATCTCGCGCGTGGTGCTCACCTGGGAGGCGGCGTACGCCACGGCGTACAAGCTCCAGGTCTCCACCAACAACACGACCTTCACCGACGCGCTGGTGGTGAACAACGGCGACGGCGCGGTGGACGACCTGTCCCTGCCGGCCGGCACCTCGGGCCGCTACCTCCGCATGCAGGGCGTCACGCGCGCGCTGCCCGCGTATGGCTATTCCCTGTGGGAGCTCGCCGTCTACGAGACGGGCGGCACGACGCCGCCCCCCACGAACACGGACCTGGCGAAGAACAAGCCCGCCACGGCGTCCAGCGTGGAGGCGGACTCCGTGGGCCTGCGGGCGGACCTGGCGTTCGATGGCGACCTCAACACGCGCTGGGCCTCCGTGCAGGGCGTGGATCCGCAGTGGATCCGCGTGGACCTGGGCTCGTCCCAGGTGGTGGGCAAGGTGGTGCTGGACTGGGAGGGCGCGTACGCGAAGACGTACACGATTGACGGCTCCAACGACGACGCCACCTGGACGACGCTCAACACGGTGACCAACGGCGCCATCGGCCGGCGGGAGCTTCCCGTCTCCGGCACGTACCGCTACCTCCGCATGCGCGGCACGGAGCGCGGCACGGGCTACGGCTACTCGCTGTGGTCCTTCGAGGTCTACGCGTCCGGAGGCACCACGCCGCCGCCCACGCAGACCACCAACCAGACCCTCAAGCTGAACTTCCCGGAGCTGGCGTACGCGAAGATCAACGTGTCGCCCGCGCCGCTGTCCGTGACGCCGGTGCCGGAGGAGGGCAACACCACGCCGTCCGTGCGCAACCCGCCCGGGCCCTTCACCTACCAGCTCACGTTCCCGCCCAACACGATGGTGACGCTGTCGAAGAACCAGTTCTCTCCCACGCAGCCCAACACGGACCTCCGCCTGGCGGTGGTGGACGTGAACGGCGTGCAGCAGCGCGGGCAGTCCGTCACGGCGCTGGCGGTGCAGGGCGCGGACTGGAACGTCGAAATCTATTCCACGGGCAATGGCCCCACGGATCCGCGCGACCCCACCATCATCCCGGACCCGTACGTGGCGCCCGCCCCGCTGCCGGTGGCCGGAGCCTTCCGCCTGGCCGCGCCGGCCAACAACACGATGGTCACCGCGACCCGCCGCCCCACGCTGTCGTGGGCCCCGGTGACGGGCGCGACGAACTACAAGCTCTACGTCAACCTCACCCGCAACGACTACGACTGGATGGCGGCGGGCAACCTGCTGGACCGCTACACGCAGGTGGCGTCGCAGACGGGCACGTCCTTCACCTTCACGGAGGACCTGCCGGACCGCTGGACGTACAAGTGGTACGTCGTGGCCACGCTGTCGGGCGGCACCACGTCGCGCTCGGACATCGGCAACTTCAGCGTGTACCTGCCGGTGGTGGAGACGCAGGCGGACGGCGTGAACGTCATCAACGGTTCGCGCGACCTGAACAAGAACGGGACGATTGAACCGTACGAGGACTGGCACAACCCCATCTCCGTGCGCGTGAACGACCTCCTGGGCCGCATGACGCTGCGCGAGAAGGCGCTGCAGATGTTCTACGACGCGAAGGTGTACCCGGAGGCGGGCTTCCAGATGGGGCCGCTGTCGCCCACGGACATCCCGCTGTTCCAGAAGGCGTCCGCAGCCACGCGGCTGGGCATCCCGCACATCGACGCGGGCGACACCATCCACGGCTACAAGACGAGCTGGCCCACGCAGCCGGCGCTGGCCGCGTCGCGCGACCTGGACACCATTTTCGAGATGGGTGACATCCAGCGCCGCGAGCAGCTGGCCATCGGCAGCCGGGGCACGCTGTCGCCGCTGGCGGAGGTGAACACCAAGGTCCTCTATCCGCGCATCCAGGAGGGCAACGGCGAGGACGCGGACCTGGCGGCGGGCATCACCCGCGCGCTCATCGCGGGCCTCCAGGGCGGTCCGGAGGTGAATCCGTCCTCCATCTGGGTGACGACGAAGCACTGGCCGGGCCAGGGCGCGGGCGGCGAGGCGGGCATCACCTACGACGGCACCACCATCCACTACCACATGCGTCCGTGGCACGCGGCCATCGAGGCGGGCACCAGCGGCATCATGCCGGGCTACGCGGGCAGCTGGCTCCTGGGGCCGGAGGGCTACGGCGCGGGTGACAACCCGGGCATCCTCAACTACCTGCGCAACCAGCTGAAGTACGACGGCGTCATCTGCTCGGACTGGCTGCCGTCGGGCTCGTGGGTGCGCTCCGCCACGGCGGGCTCGGACGTGATGGGCGGCGCGACGCCGTCCGCGATGGCCAACTTCGAGAACGAGGTGCCGCTCGCGCGCATCAACGACTCCGTGCGCCGCATCCTGGACCTGAAGTTCCGCCTGGGCATCTTCGAGGACCCGTACAAGCAGGGCCCGGCGGGCACGTCCCAGTGGCACACCGCGGACAGCAAGGCGGCGGTGCGCCGCGCCTCCCAGGAGGCGATGACGCTCTTGAAGAACGACGGCGCGCTGCCCATCCGCCTGCCGGCGGGCGGCAAGCTGGTCATCGCGGGCCCCCGCGCGGACGACATGTCCTGCATGGTGACCTGGCGTTCGGACTTCCACGGCAACGAGTTCGGCGACCCGACCATCTACGCGGCGGTGAAGGCGCGCGCGGAGGCCGCGGGGCTCACGGTCTACAAGGACAATGCCCCCGCGGGCGTGACGCCGGACGCGGCCATCGTCGTGGTGGGCGAGAGCTACTTCACGCACGGCACGGAGTGGGACAAGGAGAAGCCGTACCTGCCGGGCGACCCGATTGGCCCGGCGCACGACGCGAAGTGGGGCGATCAGTTCGGCGTCATCAACAGCTTCAAGTCGCGGGGCATCCCCACGACGGTGGTCGTCATCAGCCCCCGGCCCTACGTGCTGACGAACGTGGTCCCCATCTCCAACGCGCTGATGCTGGCCTACCGCCCCGGAGACATGGGCGGCTACGCGGTGGCGGACGTGCTGTTCGGTGACGTGCTGCCGCGCGGCAAGACGCCGTGGCAGTTGCCGCGGAGCATGAGCCAGATTGGCACGGACGTGGAGAGCGGCCAGCTGGAGAAGTGGGACCTGCCGTTCGACCTGGGCGCGACGGACGCGGAGCGCGCGGCCATCCGCCAGAAGATCGCGGCGGGCCTGCCGGTGCCTCCCACGTACGGCAACCCGCTGTACCAGTACGGCTCCGGCATCCAGGGCTTCGGCCTGACGGACGCGACTGCTCCGGTGGCGTTCAACCTGCTGACGCCGTCGAACAACCTGGTCATCACCGGCACGCGTCCGGCGTTCACCTGGTCGGCGAGCAGTGATCCGCAGACGGGCATCCAGCGCTACGAGGTGTATCTGGACGGCGGCGCGATGCCGGTGGCCATCACCCGGACGCCGTCGGCGGCGCTGGACGGGCTGAAGCTGGCGAACGGGACGCACACCTGGTTCGTGAAGGCGTTCAACTGGGCGAACGGCGTGACGCAGTCCGCGACGTTCACCTTCACGCTGAACGACACGACGCCGCCGTCCGCCTTCGCGGCGCTGTCGCCGTCGGCGGGCCAGGCGGTGCCGGGCACGTCCACGCGCTTCATCTGGGAGCAGACGACGGACGTGGGCGCGGGCGTGGCGGAGTACGTCCTCATCGTGGACGGCACGGACCGCACGCCCTCCATCCTGCGCAGCACGCCGGTGGCGGCGGGCACGAACCTGGCGCGGGGCAAGAACGCCTACGCTTCGTCCGTGGAGTTCGGCAGCGCGAACGACGCGGTGGACGGCAGCCTGACCACGCGCTGGTCCAGCGTGGGCACGGCGACGACGGGTGACACCGACTCCATCACGGTCGACCTGGGGGCCATCTACTCCCTCAAGCGCATCGTGCTGAACTGGGAGGCCGCGTACGGCCGCCGTTACGTGCTGGAGGCGTCGCTGGACGGCTCCACCCACTGGACGGCGCTGAAGACGGTGGACACCGGCGACGGCGGCATCGACGACTGGACGGTGGCCGGCGTGGGCCGCTACGTGCGCATGCGCGGCGTGCAGCGCGCGACGGCGTACGGCTACTCGCTGTGGGAGTTCGAGGTGTACGGCGTGGGCACGGAGCAGACCATGCTGAACGGGCTGGCCACGGGGACGCACACGTGGCGCGTCCGCGCGGTGGACGGCGCGAACAACACCACGCTGTCGTCGGGCCCCATCACCTTCACGAAGTAGGCGTGAAGGCTTGAAGTGAGGGGAGGGGCGGCCGGAGCCATGGCCGCCCCTCTTTCATTTCAGGACGACCCGCCGCGCTGACGCGGATCAGTCGCGGGAGCCCACGCCCCACGCCTGGCGGCTGTGAGAACGACAAGGCCCCTCGAGCCTGGGAGGCGCGAGGGGCCGGGAGTCACGAGGCGGGCGCCGTGGGACTACGGCGTGGGTACAGCGACGGCGGGCGTGCCTTCCGCGGGGGCGGCGGCAGCGGCGGCGGCCTCCTCGGCGGCCTTGGCCTCGGCGACCTTGCGAGCGGCTTCGGCTTCGGCGCGCTTCGTGGCCTCGGCCTGGGCGGCGGTCTTCATGCTGGCGAGGCCCTTCTCGAAGTCCTTGCCCACCATCTTGTCCATGTCCATGACGAGGCACATCGCCTTGCTCATGAAGTTGTGGTCGCCGGTCATGGTCCAGGTGACGGTGGTGCCGTCGCTGGCGGGCTTGAACGTGAAGGTGGTGATGCTGGTGTCGGCGAAGGGCTTGATGAACTCCAGCTTGATGCGGACGGATTCGTTGGCGGCGACCTCCTGGATGGTCATGCGGCCTTCGCCCACGTCGTCATTGCCCGTCCACCCATAGGTGGCGCCAACACCCGCCTCCGCGCCGCCAAACGTGCGCTTCATGTTCGGGTCGAGCGCATCCCAGGGAGACCACTGGTTCCACTGGTGGAAGTCATTGACCAGCCCGAACGCGATGTCGGGCGTGCCCGGCACGGAGGCGGTGCGCGTGACGGTGAAGGTATCGGGGCGGGTAGCGATGACGCCGACGAGCAGCAGGAGCGCCGCGGCGAAGCCAATGGCAATCTTCTTGAACATGGAGGTCCTCGGAACGGCAGCCCCGGACGGGGAGGCAGCGTCTTAGGTCGCCGGTTCCCCCCGACTCAAGCCCCCTCCGAGCGGCCCTCCTTGACGCAGCGTGCGGAGCGAGTCATCGCGGCCCCTCCCGCACCGAAACCGCTTCAAGCCCCGCGCCCGAGCAGCTAAGCGCCATCTCCGGATCCGCACCATGCTCACGCCCTCCCTCCCGCTGACCTCCGACACCGCGAGACACCTGTCCCTGCTCCGGACGCTGGGCGAAGCGGAGCTGTCGCCGTACTCGCGCTGGCAGTGGCTGGGGTGGGATGCGTCGTCGCGCTACCTGCTGTCCGTCCAGAAGCAGGGCGGGATGTCGCTGCGGTGGTGGGACCTGCACGCGGAATCGCATCAGCCGCTCGCCGCGCACTTCGTCCCCGGCTGTGTGGCCGCGTGGTTCCTGCCCGGCTCCCAGACGCTGCTGTCCGTGACGGTGCGCGGCACCCTCCAGACGTGGTCCATCTCCGACGGCCAGCGGCTGTCCTCCGTGGAGACGGGCGGCTCCGTCTCCCATGCCTGCCTGTCCGCGGACGGGACGCGCCTGCTCCTCGTAGCGAGCGTCGGCCGCGTGATGCTCTGGGACCTGGAGCGGCGCTGGCTCGTCTGGCGGAAGGAGGACCCCGGGCAGCTCCACGGCTGCGCGCTCTCACCCGATGGCGCGTTCGCCGCCGTGGGGGCCGCCGAGGACCAGCAGGACGCGGACACCCGTGCCGCCCTGATCCTCTGGGACGCACGGACCGGCAGGCGCATCGCGACCCGGGCGTTCGATGCGCGGCGGATCTGGGCCGTGGCCTTCACGCCCTCAGGCGAGCACCTGGTCGCCGCGAACTCCTCCGGGGAGCTGCTGTTCCTGACGCTGCCCGCGCTGGAGGTCGCGCGAGTCCTGAAGGCCCCCGCGTCCATGGCCCTCCACCTGGAGTTCAACCCGGAGGGCTCCCTGCTGGCGGCCAGTCCGGACACGAGCGCGTTCGCCGTCATCGACGTCCGCGACGGGCAGCGCCTGTTCGCCTATTCAGACCTGGACGACCAGCAGGGGAGCACCGGGAACTTCTCTCCCGATGGCCGTTACGTGGCCTGGGGCATGGATGACGGCAAGGTAGGCATCTGGGGCGTGAAGCCAAATCCCTGGCGCCAAGGCAGAAAAGACTGACAGACAGACGGGAGCACACGCTAGCCTGTTTCTCATGCGATCGATTGCCTTCTGGCTTGCCCTGCTCTTGCTGACAGCCTTTCCCGCTCAGTCCCAACCCACCGAGACCGCTCGTGACCTCGAGGTCGAGGACTGGCTGTATATCGACTCAGTCGCAGACGCGACCCGGATGGCGTGGGTTCCGGACGGCTCGGGCCGGCTGTTCGTCTCGACGATGTCTGGAAAAGTCCTCGTCGTGGCGAACGGGGCGGTGCAGCCGACCCCATTCATTACCGAGTCATTCACCCAGGGCCACAACCAGGAAGGCCTTCTGGGCATGGCCTTCGATCCGGACTTCGCGAACAACCATTACGTCTATTTCTTCGCGGCGATGCCGGGCTTCACGCTGCAGATCTTCCGGTACACCGACGTCGGTGGCGTGGGCGTGAACCGCACCATCATCGTGGACGGCATCCCCGGGGGATCGCTCGACTACGACGGAGGAGGGATGACCTTCGGTCCGGATGGCATGCTGTATTTCGGGGTCGGGAGCCTTCATGCCGACCGTGTTGAAGACGACCTGACGCAGCCTGCTGGCAAGATCCACCGCGTGCGTCCGGATGGCTCCGTGCCCACCGACAACCCCTTCTACGATGGGACGGGCCCCAACGTGGACAGCACCTGGGCGCGGGGGTTCTGCAATCTCTATGGTCTGGTCTTCCAGCCAGGAACCGGGCGTTTGTGGGCCAATGCCTCGGGCCGGGAAGCCCTCCAGGTCTTCAGCGTCAGCGCGGGCGATCACGCAGGCTGGGCAAGTATGAGAACAACCAGCCCGCGGGCTACCTCGCGCCTGTGTATTCATACCTGCCCGGTGTCTTTGACGAGTATCCGTTCACGCCGACAGGCGCGGTGCGGCAGAACGGCGTCGCGACCTTCACGCTGATGGGCGACTACCTGGAGTCCTATTCGTACCGCAAGGGAACGCGGCTCCTGATCTCCGACGTGGAGGACTCCAGCTTCAACGGCGAATTCTACGTCACGGGGCATCCCTCCCCGCGGTCGTTCACCGTGGACCAGCCGGAGCCGGATGCGGTGAGCGGAGGCGGCGGGCTCAGGCGCTGGCCTCAGGGCGAGTTCGTCATGGGGGGTATGTTCTATGGAGGGACGCGCTTTCCCGCGAGCTACTCCGGCAACTACCTGTACACGGACTTCCGCGGGATGCTTCATCGCATCCGGTTCGCGGCGGATGGCTCCGTGGCCACGGAGGACATCATCATCAATCGTGAGCCAGGGGGTGGCTTCGTTGATGTGAATGAGGGACCGGACGGAGCCTTGTATATCCTGAGTTACTACCAGGCGATCCTGCGGGTCACCCCGGTGCCAGGAGGTCAGGCCGTGATCGTGTCGTCCTCGGAGCTCGTCATCCCGGAGGGCGAAACCAAGATCGTCATGGTGTCCCTGGCAATGCCGCCCATGGTGGACGTCTGGGTCAAGGTGGAGGCACAGGGAGGCGGGGATGACCTGTCCGTGGTGGAGGGTGGCTCGCTTCGCTTCACGCGTGAAAACTGGAGCGTTCCGCAATTCGTGACGCTGGGCGCGGCGCAGGACGCGGATGCGGATGTCGAGCACGCGGCCTTCACGTTCACGCCGTCGCAGGACTTCCCCGTGGTCACCGTCCAGGCCCGCACGGAGGAGGACG
Organism: Corallococcus sp. 4LFB; assembly: GCF_046520365.1. Lineage (NCBI taxonomy): Bacteria > Pseudomonadati > Myxococcota > Myxococcia > Myxococcales > Myxococcaceae > Corallococcus > Corallococcus sp. 4LFB. The sequence goes on along the minus strand of NZ_JBKGHJ010000116.1, from coordinate 5,803 downwards.
AGGTCCCGGAGGAGCCTGGCAGTGACGGCGGCGTCGACGGCGGTGCGGAATTGGACGCGGGGACCCTTGAAGATGCGGGGACCGCGGAGGACGCGGGGACCCAGGTAGACGCAGGGACCGTGGAGGACGCGGGCACTCTCGTGGACGCGGGCACTCTCGTGGACGCGGGCACTCTCGTGGACGCGGGCACGGGCCACGACGGCGGCTCGGGCTCGGAAGGCGCGGAGGACGAGTCCGGCGGTTGCGGCTGTGGCGCCACCGCGCTTCCGGGCGTCCTGGGCTGGTGGCTGCTCGCGGGGCTCGTGTGGAAGCCCCGCCGCGCCCGGCGGTGACGCGTCCCTGGCAGGGGGGCCCTTCTCTCAGCGGTGGAGTTGGCTCCGCGCCGCCCTGAGGAAGAGCGCCCCTGCGAGCGCGACGATGAGCCCGGCGATGGCGAGCACGCTGACGCCATCGTACTTCGACAGGTCGAGCACGATGACCTTCCGGGCGATGGCGATGAGGGCGACCTCCAGGACGATTTCAACGTGAACGACGCTGTCGCGCAGGTACGCCTTGATGGTCTCCAGCAACTCCACGCCAATGAGGATGAGGAGCACGAAGCCGAAGATCTCCAGCAGCTCATCCACTTCCAGCAGGAGGATGGGCGGCGTGATGATGTCCTTGACGATGATCCACCCCAGCTCCAGGGTGGAGAGCGCGAGGACCACCATCATCATGACGATGATCGAGACGACGATGGCGCGCTCGAACTTCTTGATGAACAGGCTCAGTCTCCCCCCTGGAGTGGGAGTGCTTTCAGTGCTCACGGGCCGTCCTCCTTCTGCTGGGGAGCCCGGACGCCTGGTGACGAGCGCGCCGTCCGTCAGGTCTCCGCTCCGCTGCTCCCTTCCCGGTCCACACGCGTGCTCCTCCCCGGAGCGAAGGTGGGCGTCGTGAACCAGGGTGGCAATGCGCCAGAGGGGGCTCCGCCTCCTGCCTGGGGATGATTAGCGTTGCCCCAACGGGAGGTGGACGTGGCGAAGCCGCGCCAGGGGAGCCGCAAGCCAGCTCGCACGCCGCATGCGCGGCGGCATGACACCGCGCTGCTCATCATCGACGTCATCAACGACCTGGAGTTCCCCGGCGGGGAGAACGTCCTGCCCTGGGCGCTGCGCATGGTGGAGCGCCTGGGCCCCTTCGCCGAACGCATGCGCAAGGCGGGCGTCCCGGTCATCTACGTCAACGACAACTTCGACCTGTGGCGCAGCAGCTTCACGGACGTCTACAAGCACTGCACACGCAAGGCCAGCCGCGGCCAGCGGGTCGCCCGCGCGCTCAAGCCCCAGCCGGACGACTACTTCATCCTCAAGCCCAAGCACTCGGCCTTCTTCGCCACGTCGCTGGTGCCGCTGCTGGAGCACCTGGGCACGAAGAAGCTGCTGCTCGCGGGCATCGCCACCAACCTGTGCGTCTTCTTCAGCGCCCACGACGCGCACATGCACGAGTACAAGATCACCGTGCTCAGCGACTGCTGCTGCGCGGAGAGCGACAAGGACCACGACCTGGCCCTGGATCAGCTCCAGCGCTTCCTGAGGGTGCGCGTCCGCCGGGGCGACGAGGTGCACCTGGAGCCCGCTCGCGCCGCCGGGCCACGCGCCGGCCCCCGTCGGAGTGGAAGTGACGGGGACCGCCTCACACGGCGGAGGAAGGCTCAGACGTCCTTGTCGTCGTCGTCATCCTCGTCGTCGTCGTCGAGGATGTGGCACTTCCCCGCGTCCTCGTCGAGCGCCTTGCCGACGAACTCCTTCACCAGGTCGTCGCCGTTGAAGACCAGGGAGAAGTCGACCGTCTCGCCGCCGACGTCCTCCTTGCGGTCCAACTGGAGCTTGCCGCCCAGCGCCGTCGCGCTCCCGTCGACGCGCGCGCCCGCGGGCACCCGCACCTCGCCGCCAACGGACACCACGTCGCCCTTCACCTTCGCGCCGGGCTCCAGGATGACGCGGCCCCGGATGGCGGCCACGTCGTTGTCCACCACCGCGCCCTTCTTCACGATGACGTCCCCGTCCACCGCGACCGCGTCCTTGACCTTCTCACCGGGCTCGATGACCAGGTTCGTGCCCTGGACCGCCTTGCTCCCGTCCTTGACGTTGACGCAGATGGTCTTGGCTGGCTTCTTGGCCGGTTCCGCCGCCAGCGCGGGGACGGCCAGCGAACAGGCAAGGACGAGGGCAGGCAGGAGCGGGCGGCGCATGGCGGAGACCTCCAGGACGCGGAAGGGGAGCGGCATGCCCTTCCTACGGCCGGCCGCACCTCCCATTGCATCCGGTGCCCCGCTTCAGCCGAGCACGCCCTTCGCCGCGTCGATGGCCTCGTGCGTCCCCGCGAGCGCCAGGATGTCGCCCGCGCGCAGCACCTCCTGCGCGGTGGGCACGAGCACGCCCGCCTGCCCCCGGCGGATGGCCAGCACGGTGGCCCCGTCATGCCGCGCAGGTTGAGCTCCGCCAGGGTGCGGCCCACCGCCGCGCTGGACTCGCCGAGCGCCACCGACTCCGGCTCGCCAATTCCAGGCAGCAGCTGCCGCACGCCTTGCAGCACGTCCTTCGGCGGCTCCTCGTCGTCGCCCTTCGCGTGGGACTGCGCCGCGAGCGCCTCCACGATGACCTGCGCGCCCGCGCGCATGTGGCCCTGCAGGTGCGTGGCGCTCTTCCAGAAGGCGAAGCCCATCACCCCCAGGGACACCAGCAGCAGCACCGCGCCGGGTACGCCGGGCAGGAAGGGCTGGGTGATGGCCACCAACGGCACGCCCACCATGAAGACGCTGGCCAGCTGGAGCGCCACCACCAGCATCCGGCGCGGCGCCGCCGCCAGGTCCACCTTGCCGTTCGCGGCCGCCGGGAGCGCGCCCTCCGCCAGGATGACGCCCAGCCTGCGCCCCATCCGGACGATGCCCACGCAGAAGGGCAGGGCCAGCGCCACGGCCAGGCCAATGACGATCCAGGGCGTCAGCGTCTTGCCCCAGCCCATGCGCTCGTCGATGAACACCGTCACGCGGGGCAGCAGCACCGACGTGCCGATGACGATGACGGTGACGAACGCCGCGTCCAGCAGCATCAGGAGCGCCATGCGCCGCACGCGCGCGCCCACCGTCTTCTGGCGCGGTGACGTGCGCAGGTTCTCCACCCAGCTGCCGTACAGCGACGCGAACGTCTGCAGCGGCGCGGGCAGCTTGCGGTCCACCCAGTTGGCGATGGGGCCGGACGCGCGGATGAGCCACGGCGTCGTCAGCGTGGTGATGGCCGACACGGCCACCGCCACCGGGTAGAGGAACAGGCCGGTGGCCTTCAAGGACAGGCCCAGCCCCGCGATGATGAAGGAGAACTCGCCAATCTGGGACAGGCTCAGGCCCGCCTGCACGGACGTGCGCGTGCCGTTGCCGGTGAAGAAGGCGCCCAGCGACACGCTGAGGATCTTCCCCACGATGACCACGCCGGTGAGCACCGCGATGGCCGCCCAGTGCTCGCGGATGAGCGCCGGGTCGATGAGCATGCCCACCGACACGAAGAACACCGCGCCGAACAGGTCGCGCACCGGCTGCACCAGGTGTTCAATCTCCTTGCCCTCGCCGGACTCCGCCACCAGCGAGCCCGCCAGGAACGCGCCCAGCGCCACCGAGTAGCCGAACGCCTGCGCCAGGAGCGCGATGGCGAAGCAGATGCCCACGCTGGTGACGAGCGTCGTCTCCGGCCGCTGGAGCTTCGTGATGGCGCGCATGACTCGCGGCACCACGAGCAGGCCAATGGCGACCAGCCCCACGAGGAACGCCGCCAGCCTGCCCACGGTCAGCGCCAGGTTCCACGCGGACAGGCCGGAGCCGGTGGACACCGCGGTGAGCATGGCCATCAGCAGGATGCCGATGAGGTCCTCCACGATGAGGATGCCCACCACGATGCCGCGCAGCGCGCCCCGGATGTTCTGCTCGTCGAACGCCTTGGCGATGATGGTGGTGCTGGAGATGGCGATGCAGCAGCCGGTGAACAGGCTCTCCAGCATCGTCCAGCCGAAGGCCCGGCCGGTGATGAACCCCAGCCACACCATCACGCTGCACTGGATGACGGCGGTGAGCCCCGCCGTGGGCCCCACCTGGAACAGCTTCCGCAGGCTGAACTCCAGCCCCAGGGAGAACATCAGCAGGATGACGCCCAGCTCCGACAGCGTCTGCACGATGGCCGGGTCCGCCACCAACGGCACGGGGACGTGCGGCCCGATGATGAAGCCCGCGAGGATGTAGCCCAGCACCACCGGCTGGCGCAGGCGCTGGAAGAGGACCGTGGTGACCGCCGCGACACAGAGGACGGTGGCGAGGGCTTGGAGGAACGCGTGGGCGTCGTGCATGGAGAGGCGCCTCTGGAGGTGATGGGGCTCGCGATGCCCGGCCCCGCCCGCGGTGCGCGGGGCCGGATCCACAGGAAGTTAGGGCGGGCTCAAGCGCACCGCTCGAAGGCGAGGGCTCCGCCGATGATGACCAGGCACATCAGGCTGCTCCACAAGAGGCGCGCGCCCTGCCATTGCTCGTGGGTGGCGCCGCCCTGCTGCTGGGGCTCCGGCGAAGGAGTGGGGGTGGGTTCAGGGGAAGGGGACGAAGACATGGAAGGAGGCCTCGCGCGGCCGCGAAGGGCGCACCGCGTGCTGAAAGGGTTGCGTTGGAAGGAGGGCCTGCCGGCCCGGCGCCCGGAGGTCACACCGGGGCGTCAGGCCGGGGGCCCGCGAACGAAGACGAGGAAGGGGGAGCCGCTCAGCCCTGGACGGGCGGACCCTGGGCCGGGCAGTTCACCGTCCGGGGACGGTCCGCCAACGGCGTGAGCCGGGAGGGCAGCGCGCGGGCAAGCAGGCCCTGGGCGTGCGCCAACACCTGGGCGTCGTAGCGCGCGAGCAGCGCGCGCAGGGTGTCCCACCGGGGAGCGACGGGCGTCGGAGGACGGAGGCTGACGCCACCCCGGTCCACCTGCTCACGAGGACCCGCCCGCGGCGCGCCCACGTGGGACCCGTGCAAGAGCCCCGCTTCCTCCCACTCCAACTTCGGACTGGAGGCCTTGCCCGACGCCGCGACGGTCCGGGACGCGGCCACGTCCGCGTGGGTCCCCTGGGGGAGCCTGGACCGCGGCTCCGCCAGTCCCAGGAACGCGGCCACCACCGCCGCGCACACGACCGCCGCCACGGCGAACCGGGTCTCGCGGAGGGCTTCACGCCCGGTGTGGGGAAGGGCCGTTGTCATGGGTGGGGGCGCCAGGCGTGTCGCACCGGATACGACAGTCGGTGGACGACACAGAACCGCGTCAGCGGAAGGCCTTTATACGCACCCGGAGGATCGCGCACCCCGGAAAATCGCGCCCTTGGCTTGGAAATGGTCACGCGGCGACGCACCGGGATGATTTCAGCGGCGCTCGACATTGACGTTGCCACCCCTCAGGGGATATCCCCTTTCGGCAACAGAAAATGAGAACCATTCTCAACTTCGACGACGGATTGGGGCCTGCCCCGACGCTGCCTCAGGCTGTGACCGCCCGTGCGGATGCGGTGCGGGCGCCGGTGGGGCTCTTCCAGTCCGCGACCGCGTCGGTGGAGGGTGGGTGGGGCCGCTGGAGCGGGGCCCTGCTGGCAGCGACCGCGGCGCACGTGGTGGCGCTGGCCGTGGGGTTGACCATGGCCCACCGGCCGGCACCCGCGGTGGTGATGCCGGAGCCGGAGCTGGTGCTGATGGCGTACGCGCCGCCTCCGCCGCCGCTGGGCGGTGGCGCGCTGAAGCAGGCGTCCGTGGAGCCCGTGA
>NZ_JBKGHJ010001169.1:0-704 GCF_046520365.1 Corallococcus sp. 4LFB | reverse complement strand
GGCGCTGGTGCGCCTGGACTCGCACGTCCACCGGCTCATCTGGAGCTTCCATCACGTCATCCTGGACGGGTGGAGCATGGCCCTGCTGCTCAAGCAGGTCTTCGCGATCTACCAGTCGCTGGTGTCGGCACACGCCGTTCCGAAGCTGGCAACGGGAGCGAACTACCGCGACTACATCGCGTGGCTCCAGCAGCAGGACGCGGGACGGTCCGAGGCCTTCTGGCGCGCGGAGCTCGCGGGCCTCCACGCGCCCACGCCGCTGCCGGGCGCCACGGAGTCGTCCGAGCACAGCCCCTCCGGTCACGCCGAGCGGTCCCTCTCCCTGTCCTCGCGGACCACCGCCGCGCTCCAGTCCTTCGCGCGCCGGCAGCAGCTCACGCTCAATACGCTGGTGCAGGCGGCGTGGGCCCTGGTCCTCTCCCGCCACAGCGGCGAGCAGGACGTGGTCTTCGGCGTCACCGTCTCCGGACGGCCCCCGGAGTTGCCCGGAGCGGAGGACGCCCCCGGCCTCTTCATCAACACCGTGCCGGTGCGCATGCGCGTGGAGGCGGAGTCCACCGTCTCCACCTGGCTGCACCACCTGCAGGCCCGCCACACGGAGTCGCGGTCGTACGAATACGACTCCCTGGTCCGCATCCAGGGCCTCAGTCAGGTGCCGCGAGGCACGCCGCTGTTCCAGAGCCTCTTCGTCTTCGAGAACTACC
>NZ_JBKGHJ010001168.1:0-713 GCF_046520365.1 Corallococcus sp. 4LFB | reverse complement strand
TCCCGAATCTCCTTCAGCCGCCTCTTGCGGTAGGCGACGTACTCCTGCCAGAGCGCTGCGCCGCTATCGACTCCCGGCGGCGGCTCCTCCAGCTTCGGGGCCAGTTGCTTCAGCCGCTTCACGTCCTTGGGCAGGCGTGGGCCCAGGGACTCCAGCTCCGCCTGGAACAGCTTCGCCTTCGCGGCCTCCGCGGCGCCCGCCTCGACGTTCTGCGCGAAGAGGTCCAGGTTGACGGACCGCTTCCCCGCCGCGCCCCTGGTGTCCAGGGGCTGGGCGGACTCGCGGCTCGCGGCCTCCGCCAGCACCGCCTGCGCCTTCGCTGGATTGCCGCGGGCCTCGTACAGCGCCAGCAGCCCCGCCTCGCCCCACTCGGCGGCCACCCGTGCGCCCTCGCGGCGCGCCTGGAGGTAGCGCAACAAGTCGCGCGCGGCGTTGACGCCCAACTGCTCCTCCAGGCGCGCCATCAGCGCCTTCATGCCGACCACGTCGAGCGCCGGCAGCTGGAGCCGCCTCAGCCCGCCGCGCGACTCCACCAAGGCACGTGCTCCCTTGCCCCCGGCATACAGCGCCACCATCAGCGCGGCCGGCGCCAGCTCGCGCGTGGCCTGCTCGTACTTGCCCTGCGCCAGCGAGTACGCCCCGTGCCCCGTTCCCACCGCCAGGTGGTAGAAGCCCACCGGCACACCGAAGGTGAGGTGGTCGAAGGCCCCCGC
>NZ_JBKGHJ010001167.1:0-716 GCF_046520365.1 Corallococcus sp. 4LFB | reverse complement strand
CCCGGGGGGCCGCGGCCTCACGCGCGCCCCGTCCGGCGTAGAGGCAGTCCAGCGCCTCGTCCAGGAGGCACAGGGCGGCGTCGCTCCAGCCGCGCAGCCGCTGCTGGGGCGTGGGGCGGCCCACGTGGGGGATGAGCTGCGCGTCGGCGGCGTCCTCGATGAACTGCGCCTGCTGCTCCGGGTTGAGCTCCGCCCAGCGCCGGTGGCCCACGGCCTTGCGCCAGTCGTAGCCGTCCCCCAGGTACTGCGCCGCGAGCGCGCCGCTCAGGTAGCCCGTGCCGCCGTGCTGGTGCTGCCACACGTGCGTGAGCTCGTGCACCAGCAGCCGGAAGCCCACCGCGCCGTAGCCGGGCGGGATGAAGAGGACGTCCCCATGCGCGAACGCGCGGCCCGGCAGGCCCAGCAGGCCCAGGGCGCCTTCCTTCACGCGCACGCAGCGGTAGTCCAGGCTGTCGCCGAAGATGGGGCGCAGCCGCTCCACCTCCGCGTCCGTCAGCCGGCGGCCCACGGGCTCCAGCCCCGCCACCACCTGCACGGCGGACAGCACGCGCCCGCCCAGCATCAGCACCAGGTCCACCGGCACCTGCGCCACGCGGAACAGGCAGCGCTTGAGCTGCGGCAGGCCGTCGCGCGAGCGCCCCGTCGCGCAGCGGGCCATGCCGCCAGCGAAGAGCACCAGCGCCAGGTACGCGCTGCGCGCGGCGCCCGCGGACGCG
>NZ_JBKGHJ010001166.1:0-717 GCF_046520365.1 Corallococcus sp. 4LFB | reverse complement strand
GCCGGCCCAGCCCCACCCACAGCCGCGCCTGGCCGGGGACGTCCGGCAGGGCCTCGTGGCGGGGGCGGCGCTCCTCACGCTGGCCGCGCGGACGGTGCCGCTCCAGCTTCAGCGGCTTGTCGTTGTGCGTCTTGCCGTTGAGGGCCTCGAAGCCCGGGGCGTCGCCTTCCGGCACGTAGACGTAGCCGTAGGTGGGGCGGGTGAGGGCCTTGAGGACCTTGCCGCCCGGGGCGCCCAGGGACTCCAGCGTGGCGGGCAGCTTCGCCTCGTCCATGCCGTCATCCATGCCCAGGTTCACCCAGAGCTTCACCTCGCCGGGGCCCGCGTCCGGGGACGGGGGCGGGCGGGTGCTGGGGACGTCGCGCTCGCTGCGCGGCTTGCTCTTCTCCACGCGCAGCGTCTTGCCGCCGTGCTGCTTGCCGTTGAGGGCCTCGAAGCCCGCGGAGTCGTCCTCGGCGACGAAGACGTACGCGAACGTGGGGCGCAACTCCGCGCGCACCAGCTTGCCCACCGGCGCGCCCGCGTCCTCCATGGCCGTGGCGATGCTGCCCGGCCCCAGGCCGTCCGCGGTGCCCAGGTTCACCCAGAGCTTCGTCTCACCGGGGCCCGGCTCCAGCGCGGCGGAGGGTGCGCCCATCCGGCGCTCGCCCCGGTCCTCGCGGCGCGGCTCGTCGCGGCGCGGACGGCGCTCGCGGTCCGGGTGCTCGTCGCGGCGGG
>NZ_JBKGHJ010001165.1:0-717 GCF_046520365.1 Corallococcus sp. 4LFB | reverse complement strand
CTCCGCCGCCACCGCCTCGCCGTGCGCCGCGCTCACCGCGCCACCTTCCGCTGGGCGCACCCGCCCGGGCACTGCGCGCGGAGGCCACGCTCGGGGTCCAGCCAACCAGGGGGGCTCATCTCGGGTCGCTCCTGTGAAAGGGGATGTCCGCCCGGATTGCGAAGCCCGTGCCGGGAAGGAAAGACGGGGGGCCGGGGCGGGACGGCGCGCAGCTTTTGCGCCCGGGACTCCAGGCGCCGCAGCCCTTGCGCGGTCCGGGGTGGGGATGCCGGGCGGGTGGACGGCACGCATCCTGAAAAGGGTTTCGTAAGCAGCAGTGGGGCGCGCCCCCCGACGTCATCCAACCCGCAGGGAAGCCGTGGCGCGGCGCCTTCCCCCATCCGGAGTCCCTCCATGTCCATCGTCTGCGCAACCGACCTCACCGAGGGCTCCCGTCAGGCCGCGGAGGTGGCCGCGCGAATCGCCGCCCGCCGGGGCCAGCCGCTGTGGCTCGTCCATCAAATCCACCCGGATCAGCTCCGGGTCGCGGCGGAGCCCGTGCGCGAGGGCCTGCGGGCGCTGCTGCGCGAGGAGCTCCGGCGGCTGGAGCCGCTGGGCGCGCGGGTGGAGTCCTCCCTGCTGGAGAGCGGCTCCTCGCGGGCCCTGGCCGTCTTCTGCGACGCGCACGAGGCGCGGCTCCTGGTGGTGGGGACGCCCCGCGACGAGCCCGCCGCCCTG
>NZ_JBKGHJ010001164.1:0-720 GCF_046520365.1 Corallococcus sp. 4LFB | reverse complement strand
GCGCAGGTCGACAGGCGGTCCACGTGCCGCTGCGCGGGGACGTCCGCGGAGCCCAGGCGGGCCAGCTTGTAGAGCCCCTTGTCCGCGCCCTCGAGCGCCCGCTCGGCCGCGTCCTGCTGGCGGCGCGACAGGGCCTTCCACGCGGCGGCCTCGAAGGAGACCAGCTCCAGCTCCGCGGACACCGCGCGCACGAAGCGGCCCTCCTCGCTGTCCGGCAACAGGCGCGTCACCGGCACGGACAGCCGCCGGGTGTCGCCGTTCTCCGTGTACGAGGCGGTGACGGTGAGGTTCCAGTCGCCCTTCTCCAGCACGCCCGTGAAGAGCACGCGGCGCGGGAACGCGTGGGACACCGCCCCCAGCGCGGCGCTCATCGCGTCGCCCTCCACGCGCGACGGGTAGCGGTGGCGGCAGCGCAGGTCCGCGAAGCCCGTGGGCAGCACGTACACGCGCGCGTCCGCCACGACCTCGCCGAACAGCTCCGCCCCCAGCGCGCCCACCGCCAGCGGCAGCCCCTCCGCGTCGTCCACGTGCGTGAAGCCCGTGCCGGATGGGCCGGTGAGGGCCTCCAGGATTTCGGGCAGGTAGTGCCGCCCCAGCCCCAGCGCGTGCAACGCCACGCCGGAGTCGTGCACCCGCTGCCCCAGCACCTTGAACTCGCCCAGCGCGGTGGGGCCCACGGAGGGCTCGCCGTCGGTGAGCATGAGCAACTGCGGCCGGGCG
>NZ_JBKGHJ010001163.1:0-723 GCF_046520365.1 Corallococcus sp. 4LFB | reverse complement strand
CGCTGCTGCGCGAAGGACAACGGCGCCTGACCCGTGCGAGCCGTGGCCACGAGCTTCGGCACCGTGCTGCCCTGCTTCGCGGACTCGACCTTGAGGGCCAGCGCCGCGACTGTCGGAGCCTCAAAGAGGGCTCGCAGCGGCAGGTCGATGTTGAAGGCCGTGCGGATGCGCGACACCGCCTGCGTCGCGAGCAGCGAGTGGCCACCGAGCTCGAAGAAGCTGTCCTCCACCCCTACCTGCGTGGCGCCCAGCACCTGCGCCCAGATGCTCGTCAGGACCTCCTCGGTCTTCGTGCGCGGCGCCACGTACTGGCGCGTGCGCTCCGCTCCGGCCTCCGGCTTCGGCAACGCCTTGCGGTCCACCTTGCCGTTGGCGTTGAGCGGCAGCGCCTCCAGCACCACGAAGGCCGACGGCACCATGTACTCCGGCAGACGTCCCTTCAATGCACTGCGCAGCGCGGCCGACTCCACCGTGTGGCCCGGCTGCGCCACCACGTATGCCACCAGCCGCTTGTCGCCCGGTGCGTCCTCACGCACCACCACCACCACGTCCCGCACCGTGGGCTGCTCACCCAGCGCCGCTTCGACTTCTCCCAGCTCGATGCGGAAGCCGCGCACCTTGACCTGGAAGTCCATGCGGCCCAGGTACTCCAGCGTCCCCTCCCGGCTCCACCGCGCCTTGTCTCCCGTGCGGTACAGCCGCGTCCCTGCCGCACCGTACGGG
>NZ_JBKGHJ010001162.1:0-724 GCF_046520365.1 Corallococcus sp. 4LFB | reverse complement strand
TTCACTCCAGGGGCGCGCAATCGTCAGCAGGTCATAGAGGCAGATGCCCAGCGCGTAGATGTCATCCGTGGCCTTGAAGGCATAGCGCGCTTCGGACTCCTCGCCGTGCTCGCGCAGGAACTTCGTGGCCTCGGGGGAGCGGTAGCGCCGGGTGCCGGGCGGCAGGGGGGAGTCAGTCAATTCGGGCGCCTGCGCGTAACTGCCCACGCCGAAGTCCAACAGGAAGGGCTCGCCGTCGGAAGCGCGCACGAGGATGTTGCTCAACTTCAAGTCACGGTGGAAGACGCCCCGCGCGTGCACGTGGGCCAGAGCGGAAGCGAGCTTGACGAAGAGGGCCACCACCTCGTGCGCCGTGGGGTGCGTCTTCTCCATCCACTCGCCCAGCGTGTAGCCCTCCACGTAGTCCTCGACGACGTAGAGCCAGCCCCGTGTCGCGTCATTCCATCGGCCGTGGGCATACGTGCGCACGATGTTGGGATGGCCGCTCACCTGGGCCAGGCAGACCATCTCCCGCATCAGGCGCGCGTCCGACTGCTCCGCGTCTCCACTGCTGGCGCGGTGCATGGCCATCTTCAGCGCGAAACGCTGGCCCTCTTTCTCTACGAGGTAGACGGCGCCGAAGGAGCCCGAACCCAGTGCCTTCACCACGCGCCAGCCATCCACCATCTGCCCGGGCTTCAAGCTGGCGGGAATGAAAAGCAGCATGGCCCGCGCTTCTAGAACA
>NZ_JBKGHJ010001161.1:0-725 GCF_046520365.1 Corallococcus sp. 4LFB | reverse complement strand
GCCGCCGCACGCGGTCCTTCAGCGAACCGCCCAGCGCGGACAGCGCGGGGCCGCTGGCGTCCATTCCCTGCGACCGCAGCGCCTCCAGGGCGGTGAGCGCGCGGGCGTAGGGGAGGGCGCCGGGGCCCTGGCGCACGGCGAGGTCGTCACAGCAGTTCTCGCGCTCCACGCGGATGACCTGGGACATCCACCACACGGCCGGGTGGTAGAAGAGGAGCGTCTCCACCAGCGTCTGCACCACGTTCACCGCGAAGTCGTGACGGCGGATGTGGGCCAGCTCGTGGGCCAGCACCAGCTCCAGCTCGCGCACGGCCAGCCCGGTGAGCGTGGCGGTGGGGACCAGCACCACGGGCTTCAGCCAGCCCAGCGTGGACGGCACGTCCAGCTTCGACGACACCAGCAGGCGCACCGGGCGCGTGAGGTTCAGCCGCCGCGCCAGCACCTCCAGCCGCTGCTGCCATTCCCACGACGCGTGCACCGCCTCGTCCACCTGGCGGCGCAGCCCCAGCCAGCCCTTGAGCAGGCGCAGCGAGGACGCCGCCACGCCCATGCCCCAGGCGAGCACCAGCCAGGGCAGGTGTTCGCCCACCTGCTGGAACATCCCCTCCAGCAGGGGCAGCGACGGGGTCTCCTTCATCGGCATGGACCGCCGCGAGGGCCGCTCCACGCGCGTGTGGAACGCCGGGCCCGGGAGGGGCGCCGCGATCCGCTGGACGGACGCCGCG
>NZ_JBKGHJ010001160.1:0-726 GCF_046520365.1 Corallococcus sp. 4LFB | reverse complement strand
CCGGCGCTCGCATGTACCGCACGGGCGACCGCGTGCGCTGGCTCTCCGATGGCCGTGTGGAGTTCCTCGGCCGTGTCGACTTCCAGGTGAAGGTGCGAGGCTTCCGCGTGGAGCCCGGTGAAGTCGCCACCGTGCTCCGTGCGCTTCCCTCCGTGCACGAAGCCGTCGTCGTAGCCCGCCAGGACTCCCCCGGCGAGGCCCGCCTCGTCGCCTACGTCGTCGCGGACTCCACGGACGTGTCCGCGCTTCGCGAAAACCTGAAGCAGCGGCTGCCCGAGTACATGGTGCCCTCCGCCTTCGTCTTCCTGGAGGCCCTGCCCCTCACCCCCAACGGCAAGGTCGACCGCAAGGCCCTTCCCGCTCCGGAGGCCTCCGCTTCGAGCTCCGACTACGTGGTGCCTCGCACTCCCACGGAGGAACTGCTCGCGTCCCTCTGGGCAGAGGTGCTGCGTCTTCCCCGCGTGGGATCACAGGACCAGTTCTTCGAACTGGGCGGTCACTCGTTGCTCGCGACCCAGCTCGTGGCCCGTGTGCGCGCGACGTTCGGAGTGGAGCTGCCGCTGCGCTCCGTCTTCGAAGCTCCAATCCTGGCGGACCTCGCGCGCCGCATCGACGACGCGGGGAAGCAGGCGTCCGGCGTGAAGGCACCACCGCTGGTGCCGGCACCTCGCACGGGGGAGCTGCCGCTGTCCTTCGCGCAGCAGCGCCTGTGGTTCATTGATCAGC
>NZ_JBKGHJ010000115.1:0-18691 GCF_046520365.1 Corallococcus sp. 4LFB | reverse complement strand
TCAAGGCGAGCGAGTGGGAGTCACCGGCAGCGACGCTCGCGACGCCCGTCAATCCCTGCACCTGCACGGGCGTGCGGCGCTGGGTGTTTGTCCCGTCGCCGAGCTGGCCATAGCTGTTGGCGCCCCAAGCCCAGACGGTGCCGTCCTGCTTCAAGGCGAGCGTGTGAGTTCCGCCCGCTGCCAGCTTCGCCGCTGAGGCTCCGCAGGGGGTGCCCTCGTCCACCTGCCCATCGCAGTCGTTGTCTACGCCGTCGCAGACCTCTGCGGCCCCTGGACGGATGCCCGCGTTGGAGTCGTTGCAGTCGCCCGCATTCGACACGTAGCCCGTGGGCTGGCTGCACTTCTGCAGTGTCTGGGCCGAAGTGCCATGGCCATCTCCGTCCGCGTCGCGATACCAGGTCTGGGTGGGCACGCCCTCGTCCACCTGGGAATCGCAGTCGTTGTCCACGCCATCGCACACCTCACTGGAGGCCCCCTGCGTCGGCACGCAGTGAATGGCGCCCTGCGTGCAGTACGTCACCCCCGCGCCACACACACCCAGTTGCCCGGTCTCGCACGCCTGAAGTCCGCCCGGGTTGCCTTCGTCCGTCGCGCCGTCGCAGTCGTTATCCAAGCTGTCGCATCGCTCGGCGGACGCGGCCTGGCGGTGCTGGCACACCACGCTGCCGTTGGTGCACGCCGTCACTCCCGCCGCGCAGACGCCCTGCTGCCCCGTCGAGCAATCCACCCCGCCGCTGGGATTGCCGTCATCCACCGCGCCGTCACAGTCGTCGTCCATCCCATTGCAGGTCTCCGCCGCGCCGGGATGGGTGGTGGCCGAGTAGTCGTCGCAGTCGAGTTCCTCCACGTAACCCGGAGACGGCTCGCAGGCCTCCTCGGCGATGTACTCGTCCCCGAAGCCGTCCATGTCGCCGTCGAAGTAGAAGGTGTTGCTGATGAGGGCCGTCCCCGGTGCCGTCACGGGCGTCGTGGACGTGCTGCCCGTGCCAAGCTGTCCCTGCCCGTTATTGCCCCACGTCCAGACGGGGCATCCGGGCCGCAGCGCCAACGTGTGCTGGGCCCCCGCCGCGAGCACCGTCGCATCCGAGATGCCCGTGACGCCCACGGGCGATGCGCTATTCGTCGTGCCGCCATTGCCCAGTTGGCCCGACGCGTTGTGCCCCCAGGCCACCGCCAGGCCATTTCCGATGATGGCGAGTGAGCTGTTGTGCCCCGCGACAAGGACGGTCACCGCGAAGACGCCGTCCACGGGACGGGGCGTCACCACCGGCGTGGTGCTGGTGCTGCCCGTGCCCACCTGACCGAAGGTGTTCTGCCCCCACGCCCACACGTTGCCGAACTGCTCATCGACGACGAGGGAGTGGCCTGCGCCTGCCGCCACGGCCTTGGCGATCGGCAACCCCGCCACCTGCACCGGTGCCCGCACCGCGCTGCTGGTGGCGCCGGTGCCCACCTGCGCCGACGTATTCAGCCCCCATCCCCACACCTTGCCATCCGTGGTCAGCGCCAGCGCGTGGTTGACGCCCGCGGCCATGGCTCGCACGGTGGGCAGGCCCTGCACCACGCCAGGCGTGGCTACAGCAGCGCTGGTGTTGCCCGTGCCCACTTGCCCGGAAGCATTCTGGCCCCAGGCCCACAGCCGGCCGTCCGCGCCCAGCGCGAGCGAGAAGTTCCCGTTGGCCGCGATGGCCTTGATGCCGGTGAGCGCAGCGACCTTCGTCGGGACGAGCACCGTGCCCCCCGTGGTCCCCAAGCCCGCTTGCCCGGAAGCGTTCTGGCCCCAGGCCCACACGTTGCCGTCCACATCCAGCGCCAACGAGTGGGCGACGCCAGCGGCAACCGCCTTGATGGAGGGCAGTCCATTCACCTGGGAGGGCTGGGACAACGGCGTGCTGCTGGTGCTGCCCGTGCCCAGCTGTCCGGCCACGTTCTGCCCCCAGGCCCAGACCGAGCCATCCTTCCTGAGGAACAGGGAGTGGTAGGCGCCCGCAGCCACGGCCTGCTGCACCTTCACCGCGGTGAGTGCCTCAGAAACAGTCCCGGTGCCGACGTCACCGTCGACCTCCGGCGGCTGCCCTCCGCACCCGACCAATGCCAGCACCAGGCCCAAGGCCAGACACGCCAGCCCGCTTTGTCTCTCTTGCCTCATGGACTTCTCCCCCTTGTGCAGCTGGATGTGCCTCCCCCCAAGAGGCCATCCGCGCCTATGTGGACGGGTGCCTTGCCAGGAGAGGAGCGCAGGACTCTACAAGCAGGGCCCGTGCACCTGCTCCTGAGTCAGGCCCATGCCATGGCGGTCCGCCCTGCCCCTCCCCTGCGCGGACGTCTGCCAATAGAAAACTGCCTGCTGTAGCGCGCTACAGCGGCGGCGGCTCGGCCAGCGCCGCACACGCGTCGAGCGCGTCGACCACCGCCGCCGTCTTGCGAAACCACACCACACTGCCCTGGAACACTGCCTGGAACAGGTTGGTGAGCACCGAGAACCGGTGATCCCACTGGCACAGGGGCCATGCGTAGTCGCGGATCCCCGCGGCGCGCAGGCCCTCCCAATAGCGCCGCATGAGCGCGTCATCGCGGCGCGCGCGATCCACGCATGGCAACCCCATCAGGCAATACGCCATGTCGTGCGGCCCCAGGCCTGGCTTGAGCTCCGACCAATCAATCACGCGCGGTCGAGGGTCGCCGGGCGCGAACAGCACGTTGCCGAAGCAGTGAAAGTCGGCGTGGACCAGGGTAATCGCCCGGCCCTCCGCCGTGCGTTCGACGAACCGCGGTGCCCACGCCGCGAGCACGTTCGAGAGCAACGCGCGCTCCCCTGCTTCAAGCCCGGCGGCGAATCGCTCCGATGCCTCTCGCACCGCGACCGCATTCGCCGCAATCACCGTCGGCGGCCACGCCTGCACGGCCTGGGTTACCGTCGGCTCGGGGCTTCCAGCCTCAATCATCTCGAGCGGCAGCGCGTCCCAGAACCGCGCGTGCAAGCCCACCAGCGCGTCGATCGCGCCATGGAGTTCAGGCTCGGACACCGCCGTTCCGAGCGCGCGATAACCTTCGCCTCGAGATCCTCGGTGACCAGCAGCACGCTCACTGCGTCGTCGCTGGCTCCGAGCAGCCGTGGTGCCGGAGGGTCCCAGCACGGCGCGAGCCGCTCGAAGAATCGTCGCTCGCGGCGCGCCGCTGCCGCCCCATCACCCGTGGCACGCTTTCCGATCGCGATCAGGTTGGAGCCGTCCGCGAACCGGACCCGCAGCCGCGCGACGGTCGCCGTCGCCGAAATGAACGTCGTCATCACCTCGACGGTCGTGACGGGCCGCCCCATCGCGCGCGCCACCTCTGCCACCGAGAAATCCCCTGACGTCACCGCGCGAATGTAGCCCAACGGGCGTGGGCAGCGCGTCCCCAGTGGCGTCATCGCGGCGTGGTACTCCTCGCCGACCTTCCCCTTTCGTCCCCAGAGGAGTCCTCACGATGAAGACGGTCATCTTCGCCTGCGTGCACAACGCTGGCCGCTCACAGATGGCGGCCGCCTTCTTCAATGCCCTGGCCGACCCGGCGCAGGCGCGCGCCGTGTCCGCAGGCACGCAGCCCGGGATGCGCGTCCACCCCGAGGTGCAGTCCGTCATGGCCGAGGTGGGCCTCGACTTGTCGGGGGCCCGGCCCCAGTTGCTGACGGTGCAGTCTCATTTCCCTTGAGACTCGGCGCCGGCCTCGCTGATGCACAGGCGTGCTGTGAAATGAGAGGAGAAATATGTAAACCATGCCTCCGCCGCGTTTCGACCGGTTCTGGTTCTCGCAGAGGCTTCGACGGCGTATGGATTCCACGCATCCCCAAGACACTCCCCGGGGCTCGCTCGGTGAAGTCGCGCGGGTCTTCCTCCGGCTGGGACTGACGTCCTTCGGGGCCCCGCTGCCCATATCGCGATGATGGAAGACGAAGTCGTGCGTCGGCGGACCTGGCTGTCCCGTGAGGAGTTCCTCGACCTGCTGGGCGCCACGAACCTCATCCCCGGCCCCAACTCCACCGAGCTGGCCATCCACCTGGGCCACCGGCGCGCGGGCTGGCCCGGGCTGGTCGTGGCCGGCGTGTGCTTCATCGTCCCGGCCATGCTCCTGACGCTCGCGGCCGCCTGGGCCTACGTGCGTTTTGGCACGCTGCCCCAGGCTGGCGCCCTCCTGTACGGCGTCAAACCCGTCATCCTGGCCGTGGTGCTCCAGGCCTTGTGGGGCCTCGGAAAGACGGCCCTCACGACTCGACCCCGGATCGCCGTGGCCGTCGGCGCGGCCGTGGCGAGCGCGCTTGGGACCAACGAACTGCTCATCCTGGCCGTGGCCGGTGCTGCCCTGGCGGCCTGGCTGCATGTGCGGTCGGCCCCCGCTCCCAGGTCGATGCTCGCGTTCGCGCCATTCGCCCTGCACGGCGCGACGGCGGTCACGGCTTCCGTGCCGTTCAGCCTGGGTGGGCTCTTCCTGTTCTTCCTCAAGGTCGGCAGCGTGTTGTTCGGCAGCGGCTACGTGCTGCTGGCCTTCCTTCGCGCGGACCTCGTCGAACACTGGGGCTGGCTCACGGAGGCCCAGCTCCTGGACGCGGTGGCCGTGGGCCAGTTCACGCCGGGCCCTGTCTTCACGACCGCGACCTTCATCGGCTACCTGGTGGGCGGTACGCCCGGCGCGGGGCTCGCCACGCTGGGCATCTTCCTGCCCGCGTTTGTCTTCGTGGCCCTCAGCGGCCCTCTGATTCCCAGGCTGCGCCGATCTCAGACCGCGGGCGCGGTGCTCGACGGCGTCAACGCGGCCTCGCTGGCCCTCATGGCCGTGGTGACGTGGCAGCTGGGACGCGCGGCCCTGGTGGATGCGTGGACAGTGGCCCTGGCCGTGATCGGCGCGGTGTTGCTCCTTCGCTGGCGGGTCAACTCCGCGTGGCTGGTGCTGGGCGGTGCCGCCGTTGGACTGCTGCTGGCCCTGTGACAGGCCTCATCCTTTGAGTCAGTTCTCCAAGCCCTGAACCCGCACTGGCGTAGCGCGGTCGATGGTCGTTCCATCGCCCAGCTCGCCCTCGGCGTTGAAGCCCCAGGCCCAGACGGTGCCGTCCCGCAGCAACGCGAGTGAATGCGCGTCACCTCCAGACAGGGCTGTCACCGCCGTCAGTCCCTGCACCTTCACCGGCGTGAGGCTGCCCTCGACGGTCCCATCCCCGAGCTGCCCCGTGCTGTTGCGGCCCCAGGCCCACGCGGTGCCGTCCTGCTTCAGCGCCAGCGAGTGATAGGCCCCTGCGGCAATGGCCGACACGCCCGTCAGTCCCATCACCTGCACCGGTACGGGGCTGTTCACCGCCGCCCCATTCCCGAGTTGACCGTCGGTGTTGCGACCCCAGGCCCACACGGTGCCGTCCTGCTTGAGCGCGAGCGAATGGGTGAGCCCCGCGGCGATGGCCGACACACCCGTCAGCCCCTGCACCTGATCGGGTGTGAAGTGGCTCGTGGTCGTCCCGTCCCCCAACTGCCCGGAGCTGTTGTAGCCCCAGGTCCACACGGTGCCGTCCTGCTTCAAGGCGAGCGAGTGATACGTGCTCGCGGCCAGCGCCGTGACGCCCGTGAGACCGGTGACAGGCATCGGCTCGGTGCGGTTGACGGTCGTCCCGTCTCCCAGCTGGCCCAGGTTGTTGAGGCCCCAGGCCCACACGGTGCCGTCGTGCTTGAGCGCGAGCGAGTGGTACGTCCCCGATGCCAGGGCCGTGACCTCCGTGAGGCCCGTCACCAGCGCCGGCGTCAAGCGGACCGCGTCCACGGCGTCTCCCAGTTGGCCGGAGTCGTTGTACCCCCAGGCCCACAGGGTGCCGTCCTGCTTGAGCGCGAGCGTGTGGTAGGCGGTGGCGGACAGGGCCGTGGCCCCCGAGAGTCCCTGCACCTGCACAGGCACCGGCAGGAGCCGATCCACGGTCGTCCCGTCCCCGAGCTGTCCGTAGCCGTTGTGGCCCCACGCCGCCGCGGTGCCGTCCTGCCTCACGACCAGGTTGTGCGCGCCTCCGGCGGCGATGAACGCCACGGGACTCGGCGCGGGAGTGCACGGTGTGCCGCCATCCAGGACCATGGTGGCGCTGGCGGACAACCCCAGCGCGTTGGTGACGGTAACCGTCACCGTGAGGGACGTCCCCGAGGTCAGGCAGGCGCCCGCCGTCCAGAGCACCTCGCTGGTCGTCGCTCCGTCACTGGCCGTGCCCAGCCCGGCCGCGTTCGCGGTCCATGCGAAGGAGAGCGCACTGCCCTGGGGGTCGCGCGCCCTCGCCCGGAAGACGACGGTTTCGCCCTGCGCCGGAACGATGGCGACCGAGTGGAAGGTCTCCACCACCTCGGGAGGAAAGCGCGCCGTCGTGGGTGACGTCGACACGTAGAGCGTGAGGCTGCCGATGCCTTTGCCTCCACGGCCGTCCTGAACTAGCACGCTGAGCGTGCAGATGCCGCCAGCGGGTTGTGCCGAAGGGGTAAAGCTGGCGCTGGCGGAGGTGGCATTCGTCCACGTGCCCGCGCAGGAGGTCTGCCATTGGTAGCTGAGGTTGTCGCCGTCCGCGTCACTGGCGGACGACGTCACCTGGGTGGTCTGGCCGACGACGATGGAGGACGGCAGCGCCGTCACTCCAGACACCCGGGGCCAGGTGTTGAAGGTGACGTTGACAGCCGCGCTCCCGTTCCCGGTGCTCACCGTGATGGTGACGCCGAGCGAAGCACTGGCGCCCTTGGAGTCCGTCACCGTCAACGTCAGCACCACCTGGCCCGCCGAGGCCGGCGCCGTCCACGCGGTGGTGAGGCTGGCGGGGGCGCTGAAGCTGCCGGAAGGCGCCGTCCACGCATACGTGAGCGAGTCGCTCGCATTCGGGTCGTCCGCGGTGGCCTGCAGCGCCACCTGCTCGCCCGGTGCGACGGTGCCGGGACTGGCCACCAGGGAGAGGATGCGCGGGGCCGCATTGTCAAAAGGCGCGGGACCATTCACCTCCTGCAGGAGGAGTGTGACGGCCGTCGTCTGGCCCGCCAGGATGGTGACGGGCGCCACCTGACCCGCGTAGCGCACGGTGTTGGAGGCATCGAAGGCCTGCGCGCTGAACGTGCGCCCGGTGCCCGCGGGCAGCTGCCCCAGCACCCCACCCCACTGCCCACCTGTCTTCACCAGCGCGTCCGTGCGCGTCGTCATGCCCGCGCCGCTCACCGTGAGCTCCACCCGCGCCACATCGCTGGCGCTCAAGGCCTGCGGCACGGTCAGCACCACCTGCGCGCTTCCCTCCGCTTCCGCTGGCGACCGAGCGCTCCCGCAGCCGCTCCATGCCAGGACCAGGGCCAATGCCAGACACGTCAGCCCGCTTCGACACACGTTCCCCATGAACTCATCCGCCAGAGGTGTTGAGAGGCGCGGGACTCTACGGAAGGGCTCACGCGTTCGCGCCTGAGTCACCCCAGCGCCACACTGGTCCAACCCGACCTCCCCGACGCCCGTCGACGCGAGCCCAGCGCCAGCCCCCAGGCCACCCCGAGCGAGCCAGTCGCGCAGCAGGTGCGCATCGATCCTGCGAGTCCTTGTGACACCCCCTGTCTCACGGTGTGTCACCGGGTCATGTAAAATCCTGAAAACGGCCCAAGTCCGCTAAACGCTTGATTTTGTTCGGACGGGTGCCGGTTGGAGGATTCTTGCTGCCCCCCGTCCACCAGCTCGTCGAGCGACGAGCGAACGAACTTTCCTCCCAGCTCGCCGTCGCTTCCCGGGCCCGCTCCCTCACCCATGCCGCGCTGAACACACTCGCGAACCGGCTGGCCCATGCGCTGATGGCTCGGGGGGCCGGTCCGGACGTTCTCGTTGGCGTGTGCCTGCCGCGAAGCGTGGAGCTGGTGGCGTCCGTCCTCGGGGTCCTCAAGGCCGGAGCCACCTGGCTTCCGCTGGATCCGTCCGCCCCTCCGGAACGCCTTCGCTCCATGTCCGTACTGGCGGGGGCCCGGTTCGTCATCGGCGCGGGGCCGGCCGTGGAGCGGCTCGCGGCGGACGGCATCCAGGTCCTGACTCCGGCGGCCCTGTCGCTGGAGTCGTTCCCGGACGTGAACCCGGGCGTCCCCGTCCATCCGGATCATCTCGCGTACGTGATCCACACCTCGGGCTCCACCGGGTTGCCCAAGGGCGTGATGATCAGCCACCGGGCCCTGTCCGCCTTCACCGAGTACCACTGCGACACGTTCGGTCTCTCGCCAGCGGATCGCATCGGCGTGGTTGCCTCGCCCGGCTTCGACGCGTTGGTCATGGCCCTCCTGCCGTCGCTGGCCTCGGGGGCCCGCCTGGAGCTGCCTCCCGACGAGGAGACCCGCCTGTCGCCCCGGAAGCTTCAGGACTGGCTGCTGGCCCGGGACATCACCTGCGTCTTCCTGCCCACGCCCCTGGCCGAGCGCGTCCTCCCCCTGCCCTGGCCCGAGTCCTGCCCCCTGCGCTGGGTGCTCACCGGCGGTGACCGGCTGCACCTGCGCCCCAGGCCCGGCCTGCCGTTCCAGCTCGTGAACGGCTACGGCCCCGCCGAGTGCACCATCTACAGCACGTCGGGCGTCGTCCCTCCTAGCGACGAGGCTCCCGACGAACGGCTGCCGTCCATCGGGCGGCCCATCGATGGCGTGGAGGTCCACGTCCTGGGGCCGGAGCTGCGGCCCGTGGCCGAGGGCGAAACCGGGGAGCTGTTCATCGGCGGTCCAGGGTTGGCTCGTGGCTACGTGGGCACTCCGGACCTGACCGCCGACCGCTTCATTCCGGATCCGTTCTCCCGCTTCGGCGGTGAGCGGCTGTATCGCACGGGGGACCTGGGTCGCCGGCTGCCGGATGGCTCGCTGGAGTTCCATGGCCGTTCGGACCGTCAGGTGAAGGTCCGCGGCATCCGCATCGAGCCCGCGGAGATCACCGCCGCGCTGCTGACCCATCCGCACGTCGGGGCCGCGCACGTCATGGCGCGGAGCGAGGGCCAGGACGTCTCCTTCGTGGCCTGGTTCGCGCCGAAGGACGCTCGGGCCGTTCCCGGGACGGAGCAGCTCCGCGAGCACCTCCGGGCCTGGCTCCCCGAAGCCATGCTGCCCCGGACCTTCATCGTCGTGGACGCCCTGCCCCTGGGCCCCACTGGCAAGGTCGACGTGCGGGCGCTCCCCACGCCTGAAGCCCACGCGACCCGAAGCAGCGCCTACGTCGCGCCCCGCACGGAGCTGGAGCATGGGCTCGTCCGGGTGTGGCAGGAGGAGCTGCGCCTGGATGCAATCGGCATCGAGGACGACTTCTTCGAACTGGGCGGACACTCCCTGCTGGCCACGCGGATCACCGCTCGGGTCGAGGACGTCCTGGGCCTCCCGCTGTCGCTGACGGAGCTTTTCGCCCGCCGCCGCATCTCCCAGCTGGCGACGGTGCTGGAGTCGCGCCGGGCTGTCCCCGCGAAGGCCGCGTTGCCGCCCGTGGTCCGCGTCGCCGACCCTGCTCGGGCACCGCTGTCCGTGCAACAGGAACAGGTCTGGTTCCTCCAGAAGTTGTCCCCCCACAGCATCTCCTACCAGGCGCAGACGACCCTCCGCGTGCTGGGCGGTCTGGACCTGGCGGTGCTCGAACGCGCGTTGACGGAAGTCACCCGGCGCCACGAACTGCTGCGCACGACCTACGAAGAGGTCGACGGTCGGCCATGGCAGCGCGTCCTTCCCGTGACGCCGGTGCAGGTCCCGCTGATCGACCTGTCCGCGCTGCCCGCGGATGAACGCGAGCACCGGCGTGAAGAGGCCCTGCGCCAGGAGCTGCGCCGACCGCTGTCGCTCTTCGAGCCGCCGCTCGCGCGCTGGACCCTCGTCCGCCTGACTCCGGATGATCACGAGCTGATCCTCGTGGAGCACCACGTCGTCCACGATGGCGTGTCCTTCTCCGTGCTGATGCGGGAGCTGGACGCGCTCTACAACGCGTATCTGCGGGGCGAGCCGTCGCCGCTGCCGGAGCTTCCGGTGCAGTACCGCGACTTCGCGTCGTGGCAGCGCGAGGCGCTCGAAGGCCCGGCCATGAAGGCCCAGCTCGACTTCTGGCGGAAGCGGCTGGCCGGTGCTCCCGAGGTGCTTCCGCTGCGCACCGACCATCCGCGCCCCCGCGTGCAGACCTTCAACGGCGACCTGCTCCGGTTGGAGCTGCCGCCCGCCCTGCCCGGCGCCCTGCGCGCGTTCTGCCAGGCAGAGGGCGTCACCCTCTTCAACACCCTCTTCGCCGCCTTCGCCACGCTGCTGCATCGCTACACCGGGGAGCAGGACCTGTGCATCGGTTCGGCGTTCGCGGCCCGTGCGGGTGTCCGGAACATCGAGAACGTCATCGGCATGTTCGTCAACGCCGTCGTCCTGCGGTGTGACGTCTCCGGTGCGCCGTCGTTCCGGGAGCTGGTCCGCCAGGTGCGGGACCTCACCGTGGCGGCGGCCGAGCACCAGACGTATCCGTTCCTCAAGCTGATTGAAGGCCTGGGCGTGAAGCGCGACCCCAGCCGGAACCCGCTCGTGCAGGCCATGTTCAGCTTCCACGATTCCGCCGTGCGGAGTCCCCGGCTGGGTGAGGCCTCGTGCACCATCTTCGAGCGCGGCAATGGCTCCTCGAAGGTGGACCTGGACGTCGTCGCCATTCCGCACGCGGGCCGGCACCTGGGCGACAAGGAGCGCGGCGACGCGCGCATCTCGCTCATCTGGGAGTACAACCGGGACCTCTTCGACCGCTCGACGATGGAGCGGATGGCCGCACACTTCCTCCGGTTGCTCGAGGCCGCGGTGGCCAGCCCCGGGATGCCGGTGTCGCGACTGCCGATGCTCTCGGACGCGGAGCGACAGGTCCTCCTGGGCAATGGCTCCGCGACCTCCGTCAGCGCGGAGGCACCCGTGCATCAGCAGGTCGTGGAGCAGGCCCTGCGGACTCCCGACGCGGTGGCCGTGCGCGACGAGGCGGGCACCGTCACCTACTCGGAGTTGGTCCGGCGCGCGACGCTGCTCGCCGAGCATCTCCACGAGCACGGAGCGGGCGCGGAGTCGGTCGTCGGCGTCTGCACGCCACGCGGTGCGGACCTCGTCACGGCCGAGCTGGGCGTGATGCTGTCCGGTGCCGCCTTCCTTCCGCTGGATCCCGAGCACCCGGCCGAACGGATCGCGCTCATCCTCGCGGATGCCGGTGTCCGGCAGGTGATCACCACCAGCCCCCTCGCGGAGCGGCTTCCCGCCACGCTGGAGCGCGTGCGCATCGAGGACTTCCGTGGCCCGGGTGCGCCTCGGGGTGGACTGCCCCCGGAGGTGCGGCCCGGTCAGCGGGCCTATGTCATGTACACCTCCGGCTCCACCGGCGTCCCCAAGGGTGTGGTCGTGGAGCATGGCGCGCTGGCCCACCTCGTCGGCTGGCATCGGCGCGCGTTCGGGTTGAACGCGAACAGCCGCACCACGCTGCTCTACTCGCCCGCGTTCGATCCGTCCGTCGCGGAGGTCTGGCCCGCGCTCACCGCGGGCGCGACGTTGCACGTACCGGGTCAGGACGTGCGCCTGTCGCCGGAGCGGCTTCAGGCCTGGCTGCTCTCCGAGAGCATCACGTTCACGGACCTGCCCACCGCGATCGCTGAACGCCTGCTGGTCCTGCCATGGCCCGTTGCGTGTGAACTGCGCACGGTGCTCGCGGGCGGAGACCGGCTCCATACGCGGCCGGCGCCTGGACTTCCGTGGCGGCTGTTCAACCAGTACGGCCCCACCGAGACCACCGTGACGGCCACCTCCGGTGAGGTGCTGCCCGCGGGTGCGGAGGAAGCACTGCCCGACATCGGTCAGCCCATCGATGGGGCCTCGGCCTACGTCCTGGATGCGGAGCTGCAGCCGGTCCCTCCAGGTGTCGCGGGAGAGCTGTACGTCGGCGGTGCCGGCGTGGCGCGCGGCTACCTGAACCGTCCGGACCTCACGGCCGCGAGCTTCGTCCCCGACCCCTACTCGGCACAGCCGGGCGCACGCATGTACCGCACGGGCGACCGGGTCCTGTGCCGGCCGGATGGGACGCTCGAGTTCCTGGGCCGCATGGACGCGCAGCTCAAGATCCGTGGCTTCCGCGTGGAGCCCGCGGAGGTCGCCGCGCGGCTGCGCACGCACCCGGGACTCTCGGAGGCGCACGTTCGCGCGTGGAGCCCTCCGGGTGGAGCACCGCGGTTGGTCGGCTACCTCGTGCCTCGCGCCGGGCAGGCCGTGCCCTCACCGGCGCGGCTGCGTGAGCACCTCTCCCGCGAGCTGCCGGCGTACATGATCCCGTCCGCCTACGTGGAGCTGAAGGCGCTGCCGCTCACCCACGGCGGCAAGGTGGATGAGCGGGCGCTGCCCGAGCCCACGCTCGGAACCCAGGCGCCCCAGGTCCCGCTCGCGAACGAACAGGAGCGGCGGATCGCTGGCATCTGGTGCGAGACGCTGCGCCTGGAGCACGTGGGCGCGGAGGACAACTTCTTCGACCTCGGGGGGCACTCGCTGCTGCTGGCCCAGGTGCAGCACCTGCTGAAGCAGCGCCTGGGCCACGACGTGCCCATGGTGACGCTGTTCGAGTTCCCCACCGTCCGTGCGCTCGCGGGACATCTCCAGGGCCGGGACGACGGTGGCGAGGCCGCGGCCGCGCAGGAGCAGCGTCAGGAGCAACGGCGCAGTGGACGTGCGCGCCTGCTGGGCCGTCAGGGCCGGCTGTCGTCGGACCGCTCCCGGGAGGAAGTGGAATGAGCGCGTCCCTCGGCGTGATGGAGGAAGAGGATCGCTCGGCGCACCTCGCGGTGGTGGGGCTGGCGTGCCGGCTCCCCGGTGCGGCCAACGCGGCGGAGTTCTGGTCCAACCTCGCCGGCGGCGTCGAGTCCATCACCTTCTTCGGTCCGGACGGACGGCCCTGTGCCGAACCGCCCACCGATCGCGCTGTCGGCGACGCGGTGCCCGCCTTCGGTCTCGTCGCGGATGCGGAGATGTTCGATGCGGCGGCCTTCGGCATCTCGCCGCAGGAAGCCCTGATGCTGGATCCGCAGCACCGGGTGTTCCTGGAGTGCGCGCGCGAGGCGATGGAGGACGCCGGGTATGATCCGGCTCGATACCGGGGCGCCATTGGCGTCTTCGCGGGCGGGAGCGAGACGGACTACCTGTCCACGCTGCGCGCCCGGAGGGACCTGCTGGCGGGGGCCAGTGACTGGCAGCTCCGGCTGGCCACGGGCGTGGACTTCCTCACCAGCCGCGTGGCCTACAAGCTGGGGCTTCGTGGGCCCGCTGTCACCGTGCAGACCGCGTGCTCCACGTCCCTGGTCGCCATCCACCTGGCGGCGCAGGCGCTGCTCGCGGGGGACTGTGACATCGCGCTGGCGGGAGGTGCGTCGGTGCACGTGCCGCCCCGGTTCGGTCACTACAGCGAGGGCGGGCCCCTGTCCCCGGATGGCCGCTGCCGCGCGTTCGACGCTCGGGCGCAGGGCACGGTGGGCAGCAATGGCGCGGGCATCGTGGTGCTCAAGCGGCTCGCGGATGCGCTGGAGGATGGGGACTCCATCCGTGCCGTCCTCCGGGGCACCGCCGTCAACAACGACGCTGCGGGGAAGATCGGCTTCACCGCGCCGAGCGTGGAGGGCCAGTCCCGCGTCATCGAGACCGCCCTTCATGCCTCGGGGGTGGAGCCCGCGAGCATCAGCTACCTGGAGGCGCATGGCACCGGCACGCGGCTGGGAGATCCCATCGAGGTCGCCGCGCTGACGAAGGCGTTCGGTGCTCGTGAGGGGCCGCCCTGCTGGCTGGGGTCGGTGAAGACGAACATCGGCCACACGGATGCGGCGGCGGGCGTGGCGGGCTTCATCAAGACGGTGCTCGCGCTGGAGCACCGGAAGCTGCCGCCCAGCCTGAACTTCCAACAGCCCAACCCGGAGATCGACTTCGAGCACGGCCCCTTCCGCGTGAACACGGCGCTGCGGGACTGGGACACCGGCGGTCTTCCCCGACGCGCGGGTGTCAGCTCGCTGGGCATTGGCGGCACCAACGCGCACGCCGTGCTGGAAGAGGCCCCCACCCTGCCCGGCTCCGAGCGTTCGCGCTCCCCCCAGCTGCTGGTGCTGTCAGCCCACGGCCCCGAGGCGTTGACCCGTGCCGTGGACCGACTGGGAGGGCACCTGCGTACGCATCCGGAGGTGGACCTGGGGGACGTCGCCTGGACGCTCCAGGTGGGACGCGGCGCGCACAGGCACCGCGCGTTCGCCGTGGGCCAGGACACCGCCGATGCGCTGCGTGCACTGACGGAACAGGAGGACTCCTCGCGGCAGGAGTCCGGTGAGCGCCAGGTGGTGTTCATGTTCCCCGGGCACGGTGGGCAGCACGTGGGCATGGGCCGGGAGCTGTACGGCTCGCAGCCTGCGTTCCGTGAGGCCGTGGACGCGTGCCGTGCGCACCTGTCGCCGCTGCTCGGGTTCGACCTGGGGACGGTGCTCCATCCGGATCCCACCGACACGGTCGCGCTGGAGCAGGCCACCGCGCGGATGGGCGAGTTCGTCACCGGCCAGCTCTCCGTCTTCGTCATCGAGTACGCGGTGGCGCGGCTGTGGACGCGCTGGGGCGTGCAGCCCGCCGCCGTGGTGGGACACAGCCTGGGTGCCTATGCCGCGGCCACGGTGGCAGGGGTCTTCCGGCTGGAGGACGCGCTGCGGTTGGTCCTGGAGCGCTCGCGCATCCTCGCGAGTCTGCCCTCGGGCGCGATGCTGGCCGTGGCATTGCCCGAGTCGGAGCTGGTGCCCCTGCTTCACGGAGGACTCGCGCTGGCGGCCGTGAACGGGCCCGCGCAGTGCGCGGTGTCCGGTCCGGTGGCGGAGGTCGAAGCGCTCCAGGCCGGGCTGGCGGCGCGAGGTGTGGAGTCGAGGCTGCTGCGCATTCCAGGCGCGGGACATTCACCGCTCGTCGAGCCCTCCCTGGCCGCGTTCACCGCCTGTGTCCAACACGTCGAGCGGCGTCCGCCGCGGCTCCCGTGGATCTCCGATCGCACGGGTGTCGCCGTGACGGCGGAGGAGGCCGTGGACCCGGCGTACTGGGCCGCGCACCTGCGCCACACCGTGCGCTTTGGCGACGCGCTGAACACGTTGTTCGCCGGCCCGGCCAGCATCTTCCTGGAGGTCGGGCCCGGACGAACGCTGGCGACGCTGGCACGTCAGCACCCGCAGGCGGGGGCACACCTCACGGTGGCCACCCTCCCCCATCCCGCGGACAACACGTCCGACGCGGTCAGCGCGCTCACCGCCGCCGGACGGCTGTGGAGCGCGGGCGTCCCGCTCTCCTGGCAGGGCCTGCACGGGGGCGCCCGCCGCCGCCGGGTGCCGCTGCCCACGTACCCGTTTGAACGGCAGCGCTACCTCGTCGAAGCGCCAGGCACGCCCGCGATGGTGACGAATCCCACGGTCGCCATCGCCAGGGACGCGGCGCCTCCAGGTGCGCCCATGCGCGCCGACGCTGAATCCATGGGGACCCGCGAAGCGCCGGAGTTGCCCGAGGACGAGGTCGTGCGCCGCGTCGCCACCGCCTTCGCGGAGGTCCTGGGGCTGGCCCGGGTGGGGCTCCACGACAACTTCTTCGCGCTGGGAGGCGACTCGTTGATGGCGGCGCAGCTCATCGCTCGGCTGCGTCCGCATGTCGCCACGCCCCTCAAGGTGAAGGCCCTCTTCCGCGCGCCCACCGTGGCCAGGCTGACCCGCTTCATCGCGGAGTCCTCGCCGGCATGACCTCGACCCCTTCCGGTTTCGTCTGCCGCGTCCAGCGCCCAGCCAGCGCCATGTGCCTCTTCTGCAGCCCGCACAGCGACGGCCTCTTGGTCATCGCGGAGTCCTCCGCGGTATGACAGCGACTTCTCCCTGGCTCGCGTGCCGCATCCGGCGTCCGGAGGCCTCCGTGCGCCTCTTCTGCTTCCCGCACAGCGGCGGCTCCGCGGGCGAGTACGTCCGCTGGGCGGACCTGCTCCCGGACTTCGAGGTCTGGGGCATCCAGCTCCCTGGCCGGGGGGCTCGGGCGGAAGAAGCGCCGTTCACGCGGCTGCACGAACTGGTGGACGCCTTGGTTCACGCGGTGGACTTCGGAACGTCCTTCGCGTTCTTCGGCCACAGCCTGGGGGCGCTCGTCGCCTTCGAGACCGCGCGCCGTCTGCGCGACCTGGGCCGGGCGACACCCGACGCGCTGTTCCTCTCCGCGGCCCCAGCCCCGCAGCTCCCCCCGCGTGGCATCCCGCCGAGCCACCTGGACGAGGACGGACTCCTCACCGCTCTTGAACCCACCTACGGCGAGCTGATCCACGAGCTGCGCGAGGACGAAGAGCTGCGCGAGCTCCTCCTCCCGGGCCTGCGCGCGGACCTGCTCCTCGTGGAGTCCCACCGGCACGAGGACCGCGCGCCCCTCCCCTGCGCGATGACCGTCACGGGCGGCACCCGGGACGACCTGACCCTCGCGGAGCTGGAGCCGTGGCATGTCCACACCACCGGTCCCTTCGCGCTCCACCTGCTCCCCGGTGGCCACTTCTACCTCCGGGATCCGGAGCCGAAGTCCGCCCTCCTGCGCCTCATCGCGGAAGCACTCTCCAGAAGGAACCCGAACCCATGAGCCACCCGCCGCTGCACCCCGCCACCCGCAGCCGCGAGGGCTTCCTGGGCCAGCTCTTCGCGGGGAAGCTCCGCTGGGACCTCGTCCGCGCCTTCCCCGAGCAGGACCCCGACGAACGCCGGCAGGGTGACGCCGTCATCGCCGAGGTCGAGCAGTTCCTCCAGGAGCACGTGGACCCGGACGAGATCGAGCGCACGGGACGCATCCCGCCGGAGCTGCGCGAGGCCCTGCGCTCGCGCGGCTACTACAAGCTCCAGGTGGAGCGGGAGCTGGGAGGCCGGGGCCTCTCCATGCTGAACACCTTCCGCGTCATCGAAGCCGTGATGAGCGTGTGCCTGCCCGTGGGCTACACGCTGGCCATCCACAGTGGCCTGGGCGCGGGCGCCATCATCGAAGCCGTGCAGGACGGTCCCCTCAAGGACTACGTCCGGGGCCGGGTCGCCGACGGGGTCATCTCCGGCTGGGCCGACACCGAGCCCATCGGCGCTTCCGTGCGGCGCGCGTCCACGACCGCCGTGCCCACGGAGGACGGGACGGCGTATGTCCTCAACGGGGAGAAGGTCTTCATCGGGAACGGATCCATCGCGGACCTGCTGAACGTCACCGCCACGCTCCAGGAGGACGGCCGCGAGCAGATCAGCCTCTTCTTCGTGGAGACCTCCAGCCCCGGCTTCCACGTCCGCGCCGAGCACGGGCTGATGGGGCTGCGCGGGCTGCCCATCGCCGCGCTCGGCTTCGAGAACGTGCGCGTGCCGAAGGAGCGGATGCTCGCGATGGCGCAGGAGCACTGGCGGAACACGCCGCTGCTGGAGCCGCTCAGCGCCCTGGGCCGCATGTACATCATCGTGGCCGCGTCGCTGGCGCTCTCGAAGAAGTGCCTCCAGTGGTCGCGCGACTTCCTCCACCGGCGCCTCGCGCAGGGGCGGAGGCTTGGTGACTTCGATGAGCTCCAGCGTCAGGTGTCCGCCACCGCGGCAGAGGTCTTCGCCATGGAGAGCGTGGCCCGCTGGAGCCTCACGGGCGTGACGGCGGACACGCTGCCCCTTCGCTGGTTCGAACAGGTGGCGGCCAAGAACATCGCGTCGCTGACGTGCGCGCGCATCACGGACCGGACGATGTCGCTGCTCGCCGCGGAAGGCTACGAGACGTCGGAGAGCAAGGCCGCCCGGGGCGCGACACCGGTCCCGCTGGAGCGGACCCTGCGCGATGCCCGGGCCTTCCGCGTCGCGGGCGGCGTGGACTTCCTCGTGGACCACAAGGCGGCGCGGGAAGGTCTGTTCTCCCTCTACTACCCGACGGCCGCGCACGCGGCGGAGCTGGAGTCGCCCCCGGCCCCGTTGCCCGTCGAGGAGCACCTGTCCCCACGCAACCGCGAGCACCTCCAGCACACGGCCCGGGAGGTGCACCGGCTCGCGAAGCGAAGCCTGGACCTGTCGCGCCGATATCCGGATGCGGGTGTCCTTCATGCACGGCAGCGGACGCTCATCCTGATGAACCAGCTCTGCAACGAGCTGTTCACCCTGTCCGTCACGCTGGCCCACGCGGCGGCCCTGTCTTCACGAGGACAGGCCCACGCCGATGCATTGGCGGACGTCTACTGCACCGCCGCGCGCTACCGGCTGGAGGATCTCTGGCGCCAGGCTGACGCCGACGCGGAGCCGGACTTCGCGGGAGTGAGCGAGCGATGGCTGACGGGGGACTCGCTCGACTTTCTGCTGAGCGACGTGCTCATCCAACGGTGAGGCTCTCGGTGCCTGGGCGGTTCGTCGTGTCCTTCTCGCGAAGAATCTCCTTTGGCCTCAGACGGGCCGGGCCCCGGCCGGGGGCGCCTCAGGTCAACTGGTCCGACAGTCAGACCAGTTCGCGCCGTCCGGGCCAGGGGCCGCGCCGGTCCGGCCGGAGGCGCATCAGGTCAACTGGTCCGACTGTCGGACCAGTTCACTCCGTCCGGGGGCCGAGGCCGCGCTGGTCCGGCTGAAGCGATGGAAACGGGTCCGACAGTCGGAGCGGTTCGCGTCGACCGGACCAGGGGCCGCGGCTGGTTCGACTGCGGAGCTGGGAACTGGTCCGACAGTCGG
>NZ_JBKGHJ010001159.1:0-735 GCF_046520365.1 Corallococcus sp. 4LFB | reverse complement strand
CGGCGCATCGACGCGGCGCTCACCGCGACCCGGCGCTTCGTGGAGTCGCGGCTGGCCGGGCCGGTGCCGTCCGGCGGCGTGGGCTGAGCGTCAGAGGACCTGGCGCACGGCCTCCTCCAGCTTCGCCTTCGGCACGGCGCCCACGACCTGCTTCACCACCTTCCCGCCCTTGAAGAACAGCAGGGTGGGCATGGCCCGGATGCCGTACTGCTCGGGCGTCTTCGGGTGGTCGTCCACGTTGAGCTTCACCATCTTCATCCGGCCCTTGTACTCGGCGGCCAGCGTGTCGATGACCGGCGCGATGACCCGGCACGGCGGGCACCAGGTGGCGGTGAAGTCCACCAGCACCGGCTCCTGCGACTCCAGCACCTCGCGTTGGAACTCCGCGTCGCCCAATTCGATGACGTTGCCAGCCATGTCCATCCTCCCTGCGCTGCGTGTCCGGGGGATGTAATCGCGGGCGGGGGCGCGGAGGAGCACCCCGCGCGGGACGCAGTGTTCCGCCAGGAGCCCTATTCCTCCTCCCACGGGAGCGCGGCGCGCGCGCGGAGAGGAGCTTCAGGAAGGCGCGCACCTTGAGGGGCAGCTGCCGGCTGCTCGGGTAGACGGCGAAGATGGGCAGGCCCGGGGGCGTGTCCGCCGCGAGCACCGGGACGAGCAGCCCCGCGCGCACGTCGTCCGCCACCAGCGACGCCGCCGAGCCGCACGATGCCCAGGCCCGCGCGCGCCGCCGCC
>NZ_JBKGHJ010001158.1:0-742 GCF_046520365.1 Corallococcus sp. 4LFB | reverse complement strand
GGGCCGGGGCCCGTCACCGTGGAGGTGTCGGGACAGCGCTGCTCCGCGCTCCTGCACGACAGCGACGGGCTGCGCGTGCTGGAGCTGGAGCCGCTGCCGGACGAGGACGTGGGCGCGGAGGAGACCGCGCTGAGCGCGGTGCAGCGGCTGGTGTCGCCGTTGGCGCGCGCGAAGGGGACGGCCGCGCTGCTCCAGGAGGCCGCGGACGCGGTGCGCGAAGTCATCGGCTACGACCGGGTGATGGTCTACCGCTTCCACGCGGACTTCCACGGCGAGGTCGTGGCGGAGAGCGTGCGCGAGGGCGTGGACTCCTTCCTGGGCCTGCACTTCCCGGCGAGCGACATCCCCGTGCAGGCGCGCGCCCTCTACACGCGCCACCCCGTGCGCCTCATCGCGGACGTGGACGCGAAGGTCGTGGGGCTGGTGCCCCCGCTGCTGCCCGGCACCCAGCGCCCGTTGGATTTGTCCGGCGCCGCGCTCCGCAGCGTGTCGGAAGTCCACCTGGAGTACCTGCGCAACATGGGCGTGGGCGCGTCCTTCAGCGTGTCGCTCCTGAAGGACGGGCAGCTCTGGGGGCTGATGGCCTGCCACCACCTGGCGCCCCGGAAGGTGTCCGCCGCGCGGCGGCAGGCGTGCGAGGTGCTGGCGCGGCTGCTGTCGCTCCAGCTGGCCGCGGAGGAGGCGGGGCCTGGAGGCCGCGGCGCAGGCGCGCCGCGCGTCGCTGCTCAACGTGCTGGTCGTG
>NZ_JBKGHJ010001157.1:0-747 GCF_046520365.1 Corallococcus sp. 4LFB | reverse complement strand
TCGCAGGCGGACACCGTGGCGAGGGTCTCCATCGACACGCTCATCGTCACCGCGAAGAAGAGCACCGCGACCGCGTGGCAGGTGAAGACGCGGCTGTTCAGCGCGGACGGCGTGGCCACGCCCGTGCTGCACGCCAGCGCGCTCACCACCTCCACCTCGCCGGAGACGCGGCCCACCGTGCCCGCGGGCAACCCGGCCCGCTGGAACCAGGTGCTCGCGGTGCCGCAATGCTCGCAGATGGTCTACCCGGACGGCGGCGAGGTGTGGTGCAGCCCCACGTCCACGGCGATGGTGCTCCAGTACTGGACGGCGGACACGCGGGGCTGCGAGGCGAACGTGCGCGCCGCCGTCGCGGGGGTGCATGACTGGTATTACGGCGGTCACGGCAACTGGCCCTTCAACACCGCGTACGCGGCGGGCCAGGGCCTCCAGGCGCACGTGGCGCGCTTCACGAGCTTCGCGCAGCTGGAGCCGTGGCTCTCCGCGGGGGTGCCCGTCATCCTCAGCGTCGCGTGGGGCAAGGGTGAGCTGACCGGCGCGCCCATCCCCTCCACCGCGGGCCACCTCCTCGTGCTCGCGGGCTTCGACGCGGTGGGCAACCCCGTGGTGAATGACCCGGCGGCCGCCAGTGACACCGCCGTGCGGCGCACCTACTCCCGTTCGGAGCTGGAGCCGCTGTGGCTCTCCCGCTCCGGAGGCACCGCCTACCTCGTCTACCCCCGGGACTGGCCGGTGCCCGCGCTGTAG
>NZ_JBKGHJ010001156.1:0-747 GCF_046520365.1 Corallococcus sp. 4LFB | reverse complement strand
GAGTCCGCCCAGGGACCAGCCTCCGAGCTGGTAGGGGCCGTGAGGCTGCACCGTGCGGATGGCGTCGAGGTAGAGGGTGGCCATCTCCTCGATGGATTCGGCGACGGGGCGTCCGTCGAGGCCACGGGACTGGAGGCCGAAGACGGGCAGTGAGGGCCCGAGTCGACGCGCCAGCTCCGAGTAGGCGAGGACATTGCCGCCGCCCGGGTGGACGAGGAAGAAGGGCCGGTGGCTGGGCGCTCCACGCTCCAGGGGAACGAGGGGCGTCCACGCCTGCGAGTCATCGCGGAGCACCTGGGCGAGCTGCTCGACGGTGGGCTGCTGGAAGAGGACGGAGAGGGGAATGGACTGGCCCAGGCGCTCTCGCACGGCGGCGACCATGCGCACGGCGAGCAGGGAGTGGCCGCCGAGCTCGAAGAAGCTGGAGCGGACACCGACGGAGCGGACGCCGAGGACGTCCTCCCAGATGCGTGCGAGCTGCATCTCCAGGGCGTCACGAGGCGCGACGAAGTCCCGGGCCTCAGTGGCGTGGGCATCCGGCTCCGGCAGGGCCTTGCGGTCCACCTTGCCATTGGCGTTGAGGGGCAGGGACTCCAGGACAAGGAGGGCGGAGGGCACCATGTACTCGGGCAGCCGCAGTTTGAGGCTTGCCTTGAGTGCGTCGGAGTCCAGCGCATGGCCGTCGCGCGCGGTGACGTAGCCGATGAGGCGCTTGTCCGTGTCCGCGCCCCGGGCCACGACAACGGC
>NZ_JBKGHJ010001155.1:0-749 GCF_046520365.1 Corallococcus sp. 4LFB | reverse complement strand
TCCACCGGAGGTCTCCTCCAGGTTGAGCGTGAGGTCGAACTTGGCGGTGGTGCTCCGGGTCGGCAGCGGCTCCAGGTGCAGGCCGGGGAGCGCCGGCGCCGCCATGGGCGCGTTCTGGAGGACGAAGAGGACCTGGACGAGAGGCGTGTGGCTCAGGTCACGCGCGAGATGGAGCGCATCGACAAGGTGCTCGAAGGGCAGTTCCTGGTGCGCGTAGGCCTCCAGGCAGGTGGCCTGCACGCGACGCAGCAGGGCGCGGAAGGAGGGCTGTCCTGCGAGGTTCGCGCGGATGGGAAGCGTGTTGACGAAACAGCCGATGAGCGCCTCGGTTTGACCGAGGGTCCTGTTGGCGATGGGAGTGCCGACGACGAAGTCATCCTTGGCGCAGTAGCGCTGGAGGAGGACCTGGAAGGCAGCCATCAGCGTCATGAAGAGGGTGACTCCCTCCTCCCGGCTGAGCGCCTTCAGGGCCGCCGTGAGCTCCATGGGGAGTTGAAGCGGCTGAAGCGCGCCACGGCTCGAAGCGAGCGCGGGACGCGGGAAGTCCGTGGGCAGCTCAAGGACCGTGGGCACGTCCGAGAGCTGGCGGGTCCAGTAGTCCAGCAGCGGTTGACGAGCCGGGCCCTGGAGCCACTCCCGCTGCCAGAGCGCATAATCGGCGTACTGGATGGGCAGTGCGGGCAGGGAGGCCGGCTCACCACGCGATGCGGAAGCGTAGAGCGCGGCGACCTCCTGGACGAGCACGCCCA
>NZ_JBKGHJ010001154.1:0-749 GCF_046520365.1 Corallococcus sp. 4LFB | reverse complement strand
TCCACCGGAGGTCTCCTCCAGGTTGAGCGTGAGGTCGAACTTGGCGGTGGTGCTCTGGGTGGGCAGCGGTTCCAGGTTCAGGCCGGGGAGCGCCAGCGCCGACATGGGCGCGTTCTGGAGGACGAAGAGGACCTGGACGAGCGGGGTGTGGCGAAGGTCGCGCGACAGGTGGAGCGCGTCGACGAGGTGCTCGAAGGGAAGCTCCTGATGCGCGTAGGCCTCCAGGCAGGTGGCCTGCACGCGACGCAGCAGGGCGCGGAAGGAGGGCTGTCCTGCGAGGTTCGCGCGAATGGGAAGCGTGTTGATGAAGCAGCCGATGAGCGACTCGGTCTCGCTGCGCGTCCTGTTGGCGATGGGCGTGCCGACGACGAAGTCGTCCTTGGCGCAGTAGCGCTGGAGGAGGACCTGGAAGGCGGCCATCAGCGTCATGAAGAGGGTGATGTCCTCCTCG
This sequence comes from Corallococcus sp. 4LFB, assembly GCF_046520365.1. Taxonomy (NCBI): domain Bacteria; kingdom Pseudomonadati; phylum Myxococcota; class Myxococcia; order Myxococcales; family Myxococcaceae; genus Corallococcus; species Corallococcus sp. 4LFB. Next base: position 298 of record NZ_JBKGHJ010001154.1, on the reverse strand, counting down.
CGGCTGAGCGCCTTCAGTGACGCCGTGAGCTCCGGGGGGAACCGGAGCGCGTGCAGGGCCCCCTGGGGTGACGGCACCGCGGGACGCGGGAAGTCCGTAGGCAGCTCTAGGACCGTGGGCACGTCCGCGAGCTGGCGGGTCCAGTAATCCAACAGCGGTTGACGGGCCGAGCCCTGGAGCCACTCGCGTTGCCAGAGCGCGTAGTCGGCGTACTGGATGGGAAGGGCGGGCAGGGAGGCCGGGTCACCACGCGATGCGGAAGCGTAGAGCGCGGCGACCTCCTGGACGAGCACGCCCA
>NZ_JBKGHJ010001153.1:0-750 GCF_046520365.1 Corallococcus sp. 4LFB | reverse complement strand
TGCACCTGCTGGACGCCGTGGAGCACGGGCGCTCCCCCACCCTGCCCGCGCTGTACGTCACGCTCGCGTGGTTCCTCCGGGGCGTGGGCCAGGGCGCGGCGTGCCACTACGTGCAGGAGGTGCTGCTGGGCGCGAAGGCGGAGCCGTCCGTGCGGCAGTCGCTGCGCGCGGCGCTGGCGCGGCTGCCCAGCCTGTTCATCGCCGTGGCGTACCTGGCGTGCTTCAACGTGCTGACGCTGACGTTCTCGCTGGGCATCGCGACGCTGCTCCTCTCCGCGCAGGGCGTGGGCTACGCGGCGACGATGCAGGGCCGGGGCAGCCCGCTGAAGTTGTACGCCCTGGGCTCGCGGCTGCTGGGCCCGTCGCGAGGGACGGCGACCGCGGTGCGCTGGCTGATGGGCGTGCAGGTGCTGGTGTTCTTCAACCTGCACGTGGGGTTCAACTTCCTGCTGTACCTCGGGCGGCAGCTGGTGGGCATCGACCTGACGTTCGCGGAGCGGTTCGCGTCGCTGGACAACCCGCCGTGGCTCGTGTTCCTCGCGGCGACGACGTTCGCCCTCTTCGAGCCCCTGCGCGCGGCGACCGCCACGCTGCTGCTGGTGGACGGCCGCGTGCGGCAGGAGGGGCTGGACCTGCTGGCCGCCGTGCAGCAACTGCCGGAGCGCAGCAGGAAGCCCGGCACGCTGGCGTCGAAGGCGTCGCCGCGCGCTGCTCTCGCCACCGGCCTGCTCCTCGCGCGCCCACTCCGGC
>NZ_JBKGHJ010001152.1:0-752 GCF_046520365.1 Corallococcus sp. 4LFB | reverse complement strand
GGGCTGCGCCGCCTGGAGCCGCTCGAACGCGCGCGTGGCCTCGTCGTAGCGCCCCGCCGCCAGCGCGGCGGCCATCGCGGACGCATCCGCCGCGTTCGTCTCACCGCGCTCGAACTGCCGCTGCACGTCCCGCACGAAGGGAAACAACACCGGCAGCGCGAAGACCGCCGCCGTCAGCCCGCCATACAGCGCCAGCGCCCGCGGCTGCCGTCGCGCCTGGAACACCGCCGCCACGCCCACCCCCGCGAACAGGGCCCACGCCGGCAGCGCGGCGACGCGGTAGCGGCTCACCACGTAGAACCCCAGCGCGAGCACGGAGCTGGCGAACAGGTACAGCACGCCCCAGCCCACGCGCACCCGGCGGAGCAGCGCGATGAGCAGGCCCGCCAGTCCCATCAACCCCAACGCCTGCGCGCTCACCAGCGGCCACACCGCCAGCCGCGCCTCCGCGCGACGCACCTCCACCAGGTCGTGCCCGTCCGGCCCGAACAGGAAGAAGGCGAGCTTGCGGCCGATGAGCCCCAGGAACGTGCCGGGCTCCCACGCCGCGAAGGCCAGCGTCTTCTTCACCCAGAACAGCTCCGCGTCCGCCGGGGACAGCGCGTGGCCGGTGTCCGCGCGCGCGAACTCCCGGTAGAGGTGGTGGGCGTAGTCCGGACGCTCCGCGGAGCGAAGCTGCGCCTCGTACTGCTTCACGAGCGTGGGCGGCTGCGCGCCCAGGCCGGTGCCTCCGGCCGGTTGCCCAGTGTGCA
>NZ_JBKGHJ010001151.1:0-753 GCF_046520365.1 Corallococcus sp. 4LFB | reverse complement strand
TGAGGTCGAACTTGGCGGAGCGAGCGTCGGAGGCGACCTGCTGGAAGGTGAGGCCAGGGACGCGCAGGTCCCCGGTGGGCGCGTTCTGCAGGGCGAACATCACCTGGAAGAGGGGGCTGCGGCTGGTGTCCCGCACGGGCTGGAGGACCTCCACCAGCTTCTCGAACGGAAGGTGCTGGTGCTCGTACGCCGCGAGTGTCGTGCCGCGCACCTGGGCGAGCAATTGCCGGAACGTGGCTTTCGGATCGACGTGGGCGCGCAGGACGAGGGTGTTGACGAAGAAGCCGATGAGGCCTTCGGTCTCCGCCTGGGTGCGGCCGGCGATGGGCGTGCCCACGCTGACATCGTCCTGGCCGGCGTAGCGTGACAAGAGGAGCTGGAAGCCCGCGAGCAGCACCATGAAGGGCGTGGCGCTCTCGCGCCGGGCCAGGGACTTGAGGGCCTGGGAGGCTTCGGGCGGAAGCTGAAGGGAGAGGGCCGCGCCCGCATGGGATTGGACGGACGGCCGAGGATGGTCCGTCAGCAACTCCAGCGCGGCGGGCGCACCCGCGAGCTGCTGCTTCCAGTAGCCGAGCTGCGCGTCCAGCGTCTCGCCCTGCAACCACTGGCGCTGCCACGCCGCGAAGTCCGCGTACTGCAGGGGCAGGGGGCTGAGGGCCGGCGCGGCGCCCTGGGTGAAGGCGGCGTAGAGCGTCACGAGCTCGCGCACGAGGACGCCCATGGACCAGCCGTCGGAGACGATGTGGTGCATCG
>NZ_JBKGHJ010001150.1:0-754 GCF_046520365.1 Corallococcus sp. 4LFB | reverse complement strand
CGAGCCCGCCCACGTCGTGCAGGAGCGCCAGGTCGCCGGTCAGCAGCACCGCGGGCCTTCCGGCCGCCGCGGCCATGCCCGCCGCGCTGGACACGATGCCGTCGATGCCGTTGGCGCCCCGGTTCGCCAGCACGCGCAGCGGCACGCCACCGCCGTGCGCGAACGCATCCACCGCGCGGATGGGCATGCTGCTGGACACGAAGAAGAGCGCGTTCGCCGGCAGCGCCGCCACCACCTCGCGCGCCAGCCGGGGCTCGGTCAGCGCGTCCGGCTGTTCCCCGAGCGCCGTCTCCAGCGCGCTCCGGGCCACCCGCTCCGCGTTCACGAAGTCCTGCGCCCAGCGGCCCGGGCCTCGCGACAGCCCTTGCGTCAGCGCACGGCACGCGAGCACCGCGCTGCCCTCCACCACCCGCGCCGCCCGGTGCGCCGGGTCGTACAGCGCGCCCTCGTCGCTGAAGACGGTGATGTCCGCGCCGGAGCCATCCAGCCACTGCTGCGGCGACTTGGGCGTCAGGCCTCCGCCGAAGCGCAGCACCACTTCCGGCGCGTGGGTCCGCGTGAACGGCTCATGGCGGAGGAGCGCGTCGTAGAGCGACACGGTCAGCGGGCCGCCGCCGTAGCGCGCCTGGGACGTGGCCTCCGCGAGCACCGGGTAGCCCGTCGCCAGGCTCAGCGCGGCGATGGCGTCCGCGAAGCCGTCGTCCTCGTCGCGCGGGCCGCACACGATGACGCCGCGCTCGGTGGCGGCGATGCG
>NZ_JBKGHJ010000114.1:0-18862 GCF_046520365.1 Corallococcus sp. 4LFB | reverse complement strand
CCCGCCCGCGGAGACGCCGGCCACCACCGCGCCCTTCGCCGCGTCCACGCGCAGCGCGCGCGCCAGCTCCGGCGTGAGGTCCTGCACCGCCAGGCCCACCCAGCCCCGGCGCACCACGCCCGTCTCCTGGAGCTGCGGCAGGAGCGCCTGGATGAGGTTCGCCGGCACCGCGAAGCCGATGCCCGTCGCGCCACCGATGATGGCCGTGTTCATGCCCACCACCTCGCCCCTCATGTTGAAGAGGGGGCCGCCGGAGTTGCCCGGGTTGATGGCCGCGTCCGTCTGCAGGAAGTCGTCATACGGCCCCGCGTGGATGTCGCGCGCCCGGGCGGACAGGATGCCCGCGCTCACGCTCGACGCGAGCCCGAACGGGTTGCCAATGGCCATCACGGGGTCGCCCACCCGCAGGCCATCCGAGTCCCCCAGCTTCACGAACGGCAGGTTCCCGGACACGCCCTTCAACTGGAGCAGCGCCACGTCCGTGAGCGAGTCGCGGCCCAGCACCTCCGCGTCGAACGCGCGCCCGTCCTCCAGCTTCACCCGGACGAGGTCCGCGCCCTCCACCACGTGGTTGTTCGTGAGCACCAGGCCGGACGGGTCGATGACGAAGCCCGACCCCACCCCCTGCTTCGCGGGCGCGCCGCCCTCGCCGAAGGGGCTCTGTCCGCCCTGCATGCCGAAGCGCTCGGCGAGGCCGGGGGGAAGGCCCTGCATCATCCCGCCCATCGCGGGCCGGGCGCGGGCCCGCACCTCCACGTTCACCACCGCGCCCTTCACCGTGTCCACCAGCGGCGCCAGCGACATGAGCGCGCCGGGCGACCCCGGCGTGGGCGTGTAGACCGCCGGCTCCACCTTCGCGCCCGACGGCGTGGTGGCCGTCTGCATGGAGCCCGCCTTGAGCGACAGCGTGGGGCGGGAGGGAGGGGCCACGTCCGCGGCCGGCTTGCAGGCCCCCAGGGCGACCAGGGGCATCAGCGTGAGCGCGCGGGCAAGGTGGCGGCGGGACGGAAGCGTACGGACCATCGTGCGTTCTCCTTGGTGGCGGCCGGAAAGCGGGCCTTCCGGACGGAGAGGGGGGAAAAGAGTCGAACCGGATGCGGTGGGCACCCTGGGAAGGAGGCAGCGGTCCCGTTCCACCAGCGACACCGGGAGCCACCGGTGGCCCAGCTGCCTGAAGGGAGCTCTTGGAGGAAGCCCCGCATCCGGTCCGACGCCCGGACCTCATTGCAGTCCGTGGGCCAACCCCTCCAGCGCCCCCCTTCAGAGGGGAGCCCGGCCCCGGAGGGCCTCCGGACGCGGGGCAAAGTGCCCCATCCGGGGCATTTCGCCCGGGGGCGGCATGCCCCACGCCCCATCGCCACGGCCCCCTCCGGGCATGGCACGGCGGATGCTCTTGAAGCCGGGGGTCCCTCGCGAGCGTCACCGCCGCGGAACCTTCAACCCCTTCAGGAGTCCACGCCCATGGTGCACGAGCAGACGGAAGGGGTCGCGCGCGGCGCGGCCTGGGAAGACCCCCACTCCGAGCCCGCCCGGGCCCCGCGCATCCTGGTCGCGGATGATCAACTGGAGATGCGCACGCTCATCCGCAAGATGCTGGTGCGGCGCGGCTACGAGGTGGTGGAGGCGGCGGACGGGCCGGGCCTGGTGCGCGTCCTCGTCGAGGGGCTGACGGCCGAGGAGTCGCGCGCGCCCGACCTCATCATCACCGACGTGCGCATGCCGGGCTTCACGGGGCTGGAGGTGCTCGCCCGGCTGCGGCGCGAGCAGTGGACCACGCCGGTCATCCTCATCACCGCCTTCGGCGACGTGCAGCTGCACCGCGAGGCCCTGCGCCTGGGGGCCGCCTGTGTGCTCAACAAGCCGTTCGACATGGACGAGCTGCGCGGCGCCGTGGAAGTGGCCCTCGCGGTGACGCGCGCGTAGTGCCGGCGCGCTAAGGTGGCGCGGCCCGCCGCTCGTGAAGCCGGCTTGTCGCAAGGAAGCCCATGCGCCGCCTCCCCTGGTCCCTGTCGTGGTCCCTGCTGTGCCTGGCGTGCGCGCCCACGCAGCGCCAGACGCCGGACGCGGGCGCCCCGGAGGCCACGCCCCAGCGGCTGGCGGTGAACATCGTCCACACGTATCCGCACGACCCCGCGGCGTTCACGCAGGGGCTCCAGTTCCACCAGGGCCAGCTCTACGAGAGCACCGGTGAGAAGGGCGACCTGCGCCGCATCTCGCTGGAGCAGGCGGCGCCCCTGTGGAAGGAGTCCCTGCCGGACGTGTTCCCGGAGGGGCTCGCGAGCGACGGCGAGCGGCTGTACCAGCTCACCTGGCAGGACGAGACGCTCTACGTGTGGAACGGCACGCCGCCCGCGCGGGAGAAGCAGGTGGCCTACGCGGGCGAGGGCTGGGGCCTGTGCTACTGGCGGGGCCAGCTGGTGCGCAGCGACGGCACGTCCACGCTGCGCTTCCACGACCCGAAGGACTTCCACGTGAAGTCCCAGGTGCGGGTGACGTTGCAGGGCGTGCCGCAGGAAATGCTCAACGAGCTGGAGTGCGCGGAGGACGGCGTCTACGCCAACGTCTGGCATTCCAACAGCATCCTGAAGATTGACTATGCGACGGGCCGCGTGCTGGCGGTCATCGACGCGTCGGCGCTGGCGCGGGCGGTGCGCGGGCGGGTGCACAGCTATGAGGCGGTGCTCAACGGCATCGCGCTGGAGCCCGGCACCGGCCGCCTGTTCCTCACCGGCAAGCTGTGGCCCGACCTCTTCGAGGTGACCCTGGTGGGGCCCGCCGCCACGCCGTAGGCCCTTTCCAGACAGCCCGCTTCAGGCCGGGCCGGAATCACCCTGTCTGGAAAAGCGCCGCCGCAGCGTGCGGACCACCTCCGCGTCCCAGCGCGGTGACAGCAGCTCCAGCGCGGTCCGCTGGAAGGGCAGGGCGCACGCCAGACACGCCAGCGTCGCGGCCAGTCCAATGAGCGAGTTCTGCCACGAGGCCAGGTTCCACTGGCCGGACCAGGACCACGCCTCCAGGCTCTGGGGCCACAGATAGTGGATGGGCCAGCCGGGCCCGCTCCCGGCAAGGTCGCACAGCAGATGACCGTGGAATGCAGCCACCGACAGCAGGGCCACGGCTGCTCGCTGCCGTGCCAATGCCGTACAGACCGCCAGCGTGACGAGCGCTCCCACGTAGCCATGAAAAATCACGTGGTGATAACGCGAATAGAACTCTTCACCTGCCAGCAATGACAGACCATCCAGGTCCGGCGCCAGCCCCGCGCAGGTGACCAGGAGGCGGTCACGCCGCTCGCGCAGGCCTTGCGCCAGGAGCCAGGACAGTTCGGCGTGGACGATGGGGCTCATGGGTGCCCCAGCGTACGTCATACCGGGGGCCGGGCGAAGGTTCCCGGCCCTGTGCGTTGAGAAGGTGGGGGCAATGACTCGTCATGAATTTCATCTCCGCGCGCCCGGGGCCGGACCTCGCCACGTTGTTTGAGTTGCATGTACGAGACACCCCCGAAGCCGTGGCGGTGCATTCAGAGGAGGGGGTGCTCAGCTATGACACCCTCAACCGGCGCGCGAACCGGCTGGCACGGCGGCTCCAGGCCCTGGGCGTCGGGCCTGACCAGCCGGTGGGCATCCACGTCGACCGCACTCCGGCGACCCTGGTGGGGTTGCTGGGCATCCTGAAGGCAGGAGGCGCCTATCTGCCGCTGGAGCCGAGCCATCCTTCAGAGCGGCTCGCCGCGATGGTGGAGGACTCCGGGATGCGGGTCCTCGTTGGACGGCGCGAGGCAGTCCAGGGACTGCGCTTCCAGGGGCACGTCGTCGAGGCGCCCACCGCGGACGAGCCTCCAGACGAACGCGATGCCGTGAACGTGAAGGGCGGGGCGGGGCCGGACTCGCTGGCCTATATCCTCTACACGTCGGGCTCCACGGGCAGCCCCAAGGGCGTGTGCATCCCGCACCGGGGCGTGGCGCGGCTGGTGCTGGATGCGGGGTTCATGGGCTTCCGGCGCGAGGACCGCGTGCTCCAGGCCGCGTCGTATGCCTTTGATGCCTCGACGCTGGAGGTCTGGGGCGCGCTCCTGAATGGCGCGACGTTGTGTCTGGTTTCACGGGAGACCCTGCTGTCGCCCCCGCTCCTCGCGGCGAAGCTCCGGCGTGAGGCCATCTCCGCCGCGGTGCTGAGCACGTCGCTGTTCCATCAACTGGCGGCGGCCATTCCAGACGCGTTCGGCGGGCTCCGCGTCTTGATGGTGGGCGGCGACGTGCTGGACCCCAGGTGGGTGGCGCGAGTCATGGCGCAGGGAAGGCCCCAGCGGCTGCTCAACAGCTACGGCCCCACCGAGTGCACCACCTCCGCGACGGCGTATGAGCTCCCCGCGCCTCCGGCTCCGGGCGTGTCCATCCCCATCGGCAGGGCGCTCGCGCGGCTCCAGCTGCACGTCCTGGATGACGCGGGGAGGCCGCTGCCCGTGGGCGAGGCGGGGGAGCTGTACCTGGGCGGGGAGGGGCTCGCGCGGGGCTACCTGAACCGGCCCGCCCTGACCGGCGAGCGGTTCCTTCCGGATCCGTTCAGCGACGCGCCCGGGGCGCGGATGTACCGGACGGGAGACCGGGCGCGGTGGCTGGAGGACGGCAACCTGGAGTTCCTGGGGCGGGTGGACCACCAGGTGAAGATTCGCGGCGCGCGGGTCGAGCTGGGGGAGATTGAAAGCGTGCTGCGCGCGCACGCCCGGGTCGGTGACGCCGTGGTCCGGGTGCACGAGGCGGCTCCCGGTGACAAGCGGCTCGTCGCGTATGTCTCACGGCGTGAAGGCGCGACCTTGGAGGACGCGGAGCTGCGCGCGTATCTGGGCTCGAAGCTGCCGGACTTCATGCTCCCGCATGCGGTCATGGTGCTGGACCGGCTGCCGCTCAACTCCAGTGGCAAGGTGGAGCGCCAGCTGCTTCCGGCGCCGCGCTTCGGGAGCGGGGAGGGCGAGGCGCCGCGCACGCCGCTGGAGCAGGAGATCGCGCGCGTCTGGTCGGAGGTCCTGGGGACGCGGCAGGCCGGACGGCAGGACCGCTTCATGGAGTCGGGCGGGGACTCGCTGCTCGCGATCCGCCTCATCGAGCGGCTGGAGCAGGCGGTGTCCGTCCGCCTGCCCGTGTGGACGCTCTTCGACAGTCCGAGCATCGCGGAGCTGGCGCGGCTGTTGGAGCCGGCACGGAACGAGGGTCGGCGCCCCGCGCTGCCCCCCATCGTCCCGGTGGACCGGACGCGGCCCCTGCCGCTGTCGGAGGCCCAGCGGCAACTGTGGCTCCTGGAGCAGGTGGCGCCCCGGAGCGCCGTCTACAACGAGCCCTTCACGCTGCACCTGCCCGGCGACCTCCAGCCCGACGCGCTGGAGCGCGCGTTCCTGTCCCTCATCGCCCGGCATGAGGTGCTGCGAACGACCTTCGGCTCCACGCCGGACGGTCCCTGCCAGCGGGTGGAAGCCGAAGTGCCGTTCCACCTGCGACGCGTGGACCTGCGCGCCCTTCCCGAAGGACTGCGGAGCGCGAAGGCGTCGCGCCTGGCCACCCAGGAGGCGCGTGCGCCCTTCGACCTGGAGCACGGGCCGCTGCTGCGGGCGACGTGGATCCGGTTGAGCGCGACGGAGAGCCGTCTCTTCCTGGTGATGCATCACCTCGTCGTGGATGGCTTCACGATGGCGGCGTTCCTCCAGGAGCTGCATCGGTTCTACCTGTCGGAGGTGCTTGCGCCGCCGCCCTTGCGGCTCCAGTACGGCGACTTCGCCGTCTGGCAGCAGGGGCCTGGATACCAGGAGGCCATCGCGCCGCACCTCGACTGGTGGAGGCAGGCGCTCGCGGGGGCTCCGCACCTGGAGCTGCCCACGCAGCATGCGCGGCCTCCGGTCCCGAGCTTCCGGGGGGCGAAGCACGTCGCGCGGATCCCCAGGGACCTGCTGGAGTCGGTGAAGGCGCTGGGGCGCGGCGAGGACGCCACGCTCTTCATGACGGTGCTGGCGGCGCTGGGGGCGCTGCTGCACCGCTACTCCGGCGCGGAGGACCTGCTGGTCGGAGGCGCCTTCTCCGGACGGAGCCGCGAGGAGTCGCAGGCCATCTCCGGGCACTTCGTGAACCTGCTGCCGCTGCGGCTGCGCTTCTCCGCCGGGCTGAGCGTCCGGGGCCTGCTGGCGCAGGTGCGCCGCGTCTGTCTGGAGGCGCTCGAACATCAGGACGCGCCGCTCCTGCGCATCGTGGAGGCGGTGAACCCGCCGCGCATCCCTGGCGCCAACCCGCTGTTCCAGGTGTCCTGCACGCTGGAGCCACGCATCGCGGTGCCGGAGTCGGGCTGGCGGGTGGAGCCCCATGACATCGACACGGGGACGTCGAAGCTGGACCTCTCCATCGAGCTGGATGAGCGGCCAGACGGCATGTCCGTGCGGTGGGAGTACGCGCTGGACGTCTTCGAGCCCTGGATGATCCACCAGCTCGGCGACCACTTCGTGACGCTGCTGCGCGAGGCCGTGCGCGACCCGGAGCGGCCGGTGGCGGCGCTGCCCCTGCTCTCCGAAGCGGAGCAGACGCGGCTGCTCGAATGGGCGCAGGGGCCCGTGGAGGACCTGGCGCACGCGGACTGCCTGCATCACCCGTTCGAAGCGCAGGTGGAGCGCACGCCGGACGCGCCGGCCCTCGTCTTCCAGGGCCGCACCCTGAGCTACCGGGCCCTGAACGCGGAGGCGAACCGGCTGGCGCATCACCTCCAGTCGCAGGGCATCGGGCCCGGAGCCTTCGTGGGGGTGTGCCTCCAGCGCTCCTTCGAGCTGATCACCGCCATGCTGGCGGTGCTGAAGGCGGGCGCGGCCTACGTGCCGCTGGACCCCGCGTATCCCCGGGCGCGGCTGGAGTTCACGGCGCGGGACGCGGGGCTGAGCTGCATCCTCGCGCAGCAGGCGACGCGCGCGCTCATGGACGGCGCGGGCGCTCCGGTGGTCGCGCTGGAGCAGGTGCGCGGTGGCTCGGAGGAGAATCCTCGGGTCCACGTCACCGGGGAGGACCTCGCGTACGTCATCTACACCTCCGGTTCCACGGGCCAACCCAAGGGCGTGCGCATCGGTCACCGGAGCGCGGTGCACCTGTCCGGGACCGTGGCCTCCGACTTCGGCTTCGCACCGGGAAAGCGCGTGGCGCAGTGCTCCCGGTTCGGCTTCGACTTCTCCGTCGGGGAGATCTTCCCGGCGCTCTCCTCCGGCGCCACGCTGTGCCTGATGGACCAGGAGGACGTGGCCGCCGGTGAGGAGCTGGCGGACTTCCTGGAGCAACAGCGCATCCACATCGCGATGTTCACGCCGGCGGCGCTGGGCTCCATGGCGTGGCGGGCGCTCCCGGACCTGAAGACGCTCGCGATTGGCGGCGAGGAGCTTCCCGCGCGGCTCGTGGACACCTGGGCTCCAGGCCGCCGGTTCCTCCAGGTCTATGGGCCTACCGAGGCCACGGTCTTCACGACGAGCACGGAGTGCACCGCGGGCCAGGGCCCGTACCCCATCGGGACGCCGCTTCCGGGCTACGAGGTCTACCTGCTGGATGAAGCGCTGGCGCCCGTCCCCGTGGGCGTGCGTGGCGCGCTCTACATCGGAGGCAAGGGGCTGGCGCACGGCTACCTGAACCGGCCGGAGCTCGACGCGGAGCGGTTCATCCCCCATCCCTTCAGCGCGGAGCCGGGCGCCCGCCTCTACAAGAGCGGTGACGTCGCCAGCCACCGGCCGGACGGCCGCATCGACTTCCACGGACGGTCGGATCGCCAGCTCAAGCTGCGCGGCTTCCGCATCGAGCTGGGCGAAATCGAAGCGGCGCTGCGCAAGCATCCCGACGTCCGCGACGCCGTGGTCGAACCCCGGCTGCTCGCGGGAGAGCGGCACCTCGTGGGCTACGTCATCCCCCGGGATGCCGCCACGGCGTCACGGTTGCTGACGCCCGCGTTCAGGGACTCGCTGGGCGAGACGCTTCCACCGCACATGGTCCCCCGGGAGCTGGTGCTGCTGGACGCGTTCCCGCTGGGGCCCACGGGCAAGCTGGACCGCAGCGCGCTGCCGCTGCCTTCCGTCAGGGCCCAGGCCGCTCCCGACGCCGCTCAGGCCTCGGAGCGGGAGCAGGCGCTGGAGCGCATCTGGTGCCGGATTCTCGGCGTGGAACGCGTGGGCAGGCAGGAGGGCTTCTTCGACGCGGGCGGCAACTCGCTGCTGCTCGCGCGGGTCCAGTCCGCGCTGGCCTCGGAGCTGGGCCTCCGCGTGAGCATGGCCACGCTGTTCCAGTTCCCGACGCTCGAAGCCCTCGCGCGGCACCTGGACGCGGACTCCCGCCCGCGCCCGGCACCGGAGCCGGCACCGGAGCCCCAGCGAAGCCCCGCGCGTTCGGAGCACATCGCCGTCATCGGCAGCGCGGGGCGGTTCCCGGGAGCCCCCAGCGTCGATGCGCTGTGGACGCTGCTGGTGGAGGGGCGCGAGGGCCTCTCCCGCTTCAGCCGGGAGGCGCTGCTCGCCGCGGGCGAGGACCCCCAGCTCCTGGACGACCCCGCGTATGTCCGGGCCTCGGGGCTGCTGGAGGACGCGGAGTCCTTCGACGCCGCGTTCTTCGGCTACAGCCCCCTGGACGCGCGGTTGATGGATCCGCAGCTGCGCGTGTTCCTGGAGTGCGCCTGGGAGGCGCTCGAGACGGCGGGCTACGACCCGAAGCGGCTGTCCGGCAAGGCGGGGTTGTTCGCGGGCTCCGGGGTGCCGCGCTACTGGCTGGACCAGGTGCTGCCGCGCTTCCGCTCCCTGTCCGTGGCCGCGGAGGCGTACCGGTCCATCCTGGGCAATCCGTGGCAGTTCCTCGCCACGGCGACGGCATATCAACTGGGCCTGCGCGGGCCGCGCTCACGGTGCAGACCGCCTGCTCCACGTCGCTGGTGGCCGTGCACCTGGCCTGCCAGAGCCTGCGCACCGGCGAGTCCGACGTGGCCCTGGCGGGGGGCGTCTCCCTCTTCGCGTCCGGTCCGGCCGGCTACCTCCACGAGCAGGGCGGCATCACGTCTCCGGACGGGCACTGCCGTCCCTTCGACGCGAAGGCGCAGGGGACGGTGCCCTCCAGCGGTGTCGGCATCGTGGTGCTCAAGCGGCTGGAGGACGCGCTGCGGGATGGGGACTCCATCCAGGCCGTCATCCGGGGCTCGGCCATCAACAACGACGGCAACGCCAAGGTCGGCTTCACCGCCCCGGGCGTGGAGGGACAGCGCGACGTCATCACGCGTGCCCACGCCGACGCGGGCGTGGCCCCCCGCCACATCACCTATGTGGAGGCCCACGGCACGGCGACGCCGCTGGGCGACCCGCTGGAGGTCCAGGCGCTGCGGCTCGCCTTCGGAGCGCGTGAGGCGTCCGAGCCCGCGGTCGTCCTGGGGGCGCTCAAGAGCAACGTGGGGCACCTGGACTCGGCGGCCGGGGTGGCGGGGTTGATCAAGACGACGCTGGCCCTGGAGCACCGCTTCCTTCCGGGGACCGTCCACTTCGAGCACGCGCATCCGGAGGCGGGCCTGGAGCGTTCCCCCTTCGTCGTGCGCCGGGAGGGGCGGCCGTGGTCCGTGCCCGAGGGCTTCCCGCGCCTCGCGGGGGTCAGCTCGTTTGGCATTGGCGGGACGAACGCGCACGTCGTCCTGGAGGAAGCGCCGTCCGCGAAGGTCCTCGCCGCGGGCACGGCGATGGAGGTGCTGACGCTCTCGGCGCGGAGCGGGGAGGCGCTGGGCGCGGCCTCGCGGCGGCTCGCGGATCACCTGGAGCGGCATCCCGGGCAGTCACTGGCGGACGTCGCGTACACGTTGCAGGAAGGCCGGACGGCGTTCGGGTACCGGCGCGCCATCACCTGCGAGACCCCCGAGGAGGCCATCGCGGAGCTCCGGCGGGACGGCTCCGCGCAGCTCGCTTCCACTCCACTCCCGGAGGTGTGCTTCCTGTTCCCGGGGACGGGCACGCAGGAGCCGGGCATGGGCGTGGAGTGGTACCGGCGCGCTCCGGCGTACCGAGAAGCCTTCGACGAATGCGCCGCGCACTTCGGCCGGGAGGTGGAGCGCGACCTTCGCGCCGCGCTGCTCACGGCCGATGACGGGACGCGTGCGGAGGAGGCGCTCCGTGCGCCCTCGCTGGGCATGGCCGCCATCTTCACGACGGAGTACGCGCTGGCGAAGCTGCTGGGCGCCTGGGGCCTCCACCCGACGAGCCTGCTGGGGCACAGCCTGGGCGAATACGCCGCCGCCTGTCTCTCCGGCGTCCTGTCGCTGGAGCAGGCCGTGTCGCTGGTCGCGCTGCGCGGCCGGCTCTGCGACGCGCTGCCGCCCTCCGGCATGCTGGCCGTGCCCCTGTCGGAAGCCGTGCTGACGCAGGAGCTGCCACCCGCGCTGTCCCTGGCCGCGGTCAACGGCCCCGGCCAGTGCGTGGTGGCCGGCACGCTGGAGGCGTTGGAGGACTTCGCGGCGCGTTTGCAGGAGCGGGGCGTGAGGACGAAGTGGCTGCCGCGCACGAGAGGGTTCCACTCCGCGCTCGTGGAGCCGGCGATGCAGCCGCTCACGGAGCTGGCCCGGACGATGCGCCCGAAGTCCCCAGCGATTCCCCTGGTCTCCAACGTCACCGGCACCTGGCTGACCGGGGACGACGCGCGCGACCCCACGTACTGGGCCCGCCACCTGCGGCACACGGTCCGGTTCTCCACGGGGTTGGAGCTGCTGCTGGAGGACCGTGAGCGGATCTTCGTGGAGGTGGGGCCGGGACGGACCCTCTCCACGTTGACGCAGCTGAACCCCCGGGTGGGGCGGGAGCGGCTGGTGCTGCACACGCTCGGCGCGCGCGCGGGACGGCGGCACCTGGCGGAGCGCGATGAACAGGCGCTGCTCCAGGCCGTGGGACAGCTCTGGTCCGTGGGCTTCCCCGTGGACTGGAGCCAGGTGCGCGGAAGCGGACCGCGCAGGCGCGTCGTGCTGCCGACGTATCCCTTCGAGCGCAAGCGCTACTCGCTGGCGGAGAAGGCCCCACCGCCCGCACGGCCCCCCATCAAGACCGGGCCCCGGCCCCTGAGCCGCGAGGAGGTGCGGGCCTCCATGGAGGCGCTCTGGAAGGAGCTGCTCGGCGTGGACACGCTGACGCCGGACAGCCACTTCTTCGAGCTGGGCGGCACGTCCCTCCTGGTCGTGCAGCTCAACCGCGAGCTCAAGTCGCGGCTGTCCGTGACCCTGTCGCTGCACGCGGTGCTGGAGCACCCCACGCTGGGCGCCTGGGTGCACGCGGTCCAGGAGGAGCTGGAGCGGACGGGGAGGCCGCTCCTCAAGGAGGCGCCGCTGCGGATGGAGCTGCAGGCGGGACGGCGCGGACGGACGCCGCTGTTCCTGGTGCAGCCCATTGGCGGCACCGTCTACACGTACCTGCCGCTGGCGAAGCGGCTGGGCGCGGACCTCCCGGTGCACGCGTTCCGCGCGTCGGGGCTGGAGCCGGGCGAGGTGCTCTACCGCGACGTGCCGGCGATGGCGCGCACGTACGTGGACGAGCTGCTGACGTTCCAGCCCCAGGGCCCCTTCTGGCTGGGCGGCCATTCATCGGGCGGCGTCATCGCGTACGAGATGGCGGCCGTGCTGCTGGAGCGCGGCCACTCCGTGGCGGGCGTCATCCAGATCGACACGGTGACGGTGGACGACTCACGCAGGCTGGGCATCCGGAGCGTGGGGGACGTGCTCCGGCTCATCGATGCGTTCCAGGAGATCTCCCCGCGCGCGGCGGACGGGCTGCGGACGGCGATGGAGCTCGACGCGAGGCTGCGCGACGTGGTGCTCGCGACCAACGAGGCCATCGCGGCGTACGCGCCGGGACGTCACGCGGTGCCGCTCGTGTACCTGCGGGCCTCGGAGCGGGACGCGGTGCTGGATTCGCACGCGGCGGCATGGTGGCAGGCGCTGACGACCGCTCCGTTCCAGACCCACGACGTGCAAGGCAATCACTTCACCGTCATGGAGGAGCCCGCCGTGGCGGAGGTGGCGCGGCTCATCCGGGAGCACCTGACCGCGGGAAGGGACACGGCACGTGACGACCTCGACGCGGGATGAATGGAGGACGGAGCTCTCACGGCGCTTCACCGCGTTCGTGGAGGCCTATGAGCGCGGGAGCGTGGAGGCGCTGTCCAGGCTGTTCTGGCACGACGACGACATCGTGGTCGTGGGCACGCACTCCAACCTCCACTTCATCGGCTGGCAGCAGGTGGAGCACTCCTTCCGCACCCAGTTCGGGAGCCTGCGGGACCTCCGCGTGACGCTGCGCTCGGAGCAGCTCTGGCACGGAGGGGCCGCGCCCTCCACGATGGCGTGCCTCACGGTGTCCGCGATGGACGTCTCCTTCGTCGGAGGCAGCGGGCCCGTCACCTTCGAGGGGATCCGCGTGGCCTGCGCCTTCGAGCGCCGGGGCACCGAGTGGCGGATGGTCCAGATGCACTGGTCGCTCCCGCGCAAGGAGGTGCTGGTGGACCACGCGGACCGCTGATCACCCCGGAGGCAGGGGCGAGCGTCGCGGCGTGCCCAGCAGCTCCAGCGTGCGCAGCGCCACGTCCGCCAGCGTGGACGTGCACGGCATGCAGCCTCCGCCGCAGCACGGAGGCCAGTCGCCCTCCGGGTCCCGCAGCAGCGGATACACGCAGCCCCGCAGGGACAAGGGCAGGCCCGCGTCGTCGCAAGCCTGACGCAGCGCTGCCTGCACGGTGGCATCCTTCACGTCCATCGCTTCAGCTTCCTAACCGGCTTCAGGAAGGAAGGCAGCCCGTGCGCATGGCCTTGTCCCCCCGGTGGTTCCCGCGCCGCGCCTTCGCGGTGCTCCTCGCGTGCCTCGCCTGCGCCTGCACGCGGACCGGCCGGACCTCCCGCACGCCAGCGGACGACCCCACGGTGCGCCTCATGGACACCCTGCGTGCGCACGCTCGCGGCAGGGCCCCCGGCTGCGCCCCGGACGCCCGGCTGCTCCAGCCTGGAGGCGGCATCGACCTGGAGCGCCTCCACGCCTCGGGGCACCCCGTCATCGTCTGGACAGTGAACGACGTGCCCACGATGCAGGCCCTGCTCCGGCGCGGCGTGGACGGCATCATCAGCGACCGGCCGGACCTCCTCGCGCGGGCGGTGCGCGACTTCGACGCCAACGGGGACGGCACTCCCGGGGACCTGCTGGACGCGGACGGGCTCATCGACCCGGAGCGCTTCGATGCGCAGGGCCACCGGGGCGCGCGGAGCCTGCGGCCGGAGAACACGCTGCCCGCCTTCGAGGCCGCGCTCGACTTCCACATGACCACGCTGGAGCTGGACACCGTCCTCACCGCCGACGGCGTCCCCGTGCTCTCCCACGACCCGGACCTGTCCCCGGTGAAGTGCCGCCACGCGGATGGAAGCCCGCTCGCGGCTCCCATTCCCATCGCGACCCTCACCGTCGCGCGGCTCCAGGCCGCCTTCGTCTGCGACCGGCTCCTCGCGGACCGCCCGGAGCAGACGAACGACCGCGCCCGCTCGCCCGAAGCCGTCGCGTTCGCCGCCCGCGCGGGACTCCCGGCCCCCTACAGCGTCCCCACGCTGCGCCAGGTGTTCGCCTTCGCGGCGGACCAGGCGGACGCCGCGCACGACGCCCGCGATCCGCTCCGCGCCCGGAGCGCCCGGCGCGTCCGCTTCAATGTGGAGCTGAAACGGACGTCATCGCTGACCGCCGTCGAGCCAGCCCACGGCGACGCGGTCGCCCAGGTCATCCAGGACGCGGGGCTCGTTCAACGGGCGGACGTGCAGTCCTTCGACCTGCGCGCCGTGCGCTCCATGCAGGAACGTCATCCCGGACTGCGCGCTGTTCTCCTCCTGGACACGCCTCCCACGGCCGCGGATGCACACGCGGCCGAGTAGCCAGACGGTCCAGCTCCCGGTCGGGAAATCAAGGATTTAGTCAGGCGACGAATCAACTTGCGGAAAATCGTTAGGGGCCTTACTAGACGCCGCGTCTTGTCCACTCCCCGTCCCAAGAACGCCACGCCGATGAAGCTCGTGCCCCGCTACGAGCGGCTGAAGCAGATGGCCAAGCGGTTTCCCGCGCTCGACCCGAGCGCCATCGAGACCTGCCTGACGATGCTCCGCCTCTCCAATGAGCTGACCGAGGCCTACGAGGCGCACTTCGCGCGGCATGGCGTGTCCCACGGACGCTTCGTCGTGCTGGTGCAGCTCTTCGCGGCGGAGGACGCGGGGGAGACGCTGCGCCCCGCGGAGCTCGCGGAGCTGTCGCGGTGCAGCCGCGCCACCATCACGGGGCTTTTGGACACGCTGGAGAAGGACGGCTTCATCTCCCGCACGGACCACCCCGAGGACCGGCGCATGTACTCCGTGCAGCTCACCTCCAAGGGCCGCGAGTTCATCCTGGGCATGATGCCCGACCACTACCGCCGCATCGCCGCGCTCATGGCTCCCTTGAGCCTGGAGGAGCGGGACACGCTCCGCGACCTGCTCGCCAAGGTGTCCTCCGGCATCCCCGCCCTGCGGGACCCCTGAAGCCTCCCCACACCCCTTCTTCAACAGCAGCCGTACCGAGCAACAACCATGACGACCCGTACCGCCGAATCCCTGGAAGCCGCCCCCTCCATCGACGCCCCCGCCGCCGCGAAGCCCGCGAAGCCCGCGAAGCGCTCCCGCGCGAAGCAGGTGCTGCCCATCCTCGTGGGCGTGGCGGTGCTGGGCGGAGGCGCGCGCTTCCTGCTCACCCACGGCCACGAGTCCACCGATGACGCCCAGGTCGAAGGCCGCATCGCCAACGTGTCGCCGCGCGTGTCCGGACAGGTGGCCCGCGTGCTGGTGAAGGACAACCAGGCGGTGAAGGCCGGCGACGTGGTGGTGGAGCTGGACCACGCGGACCTGGACGCCCGCCTGGAGGTCGCCCGCGCGGACGTGATGAGCGCCGAGGCCCAGCTGTCCAACGCCCAGGCCCAGCTCACCCTCACGGAGGCCAACGCGGGCGCCAACCTGCGCCAGGCCCGCGCCGGCGTCACCCAGGCCTCCAGCGGCATCAGCTCCTCCAAGGCCGCGCTGGACCAGGCCCGCGCGGACGTGGTCGCGTCCGAGGCGCGCTTCAAGCTGGCGGAGACGGACCTGGGCCGCGTGAAGCAGCTGCGCGAGCAGGGCGCGCTGTCCCAGTCGGACCTGGACACCCGGCAGGCCGCGTATGACACGGCCAGGGCCGCCCTGGACCAGTCCCGCGCGCGCCTGAGCTCCACCGAGGCCGGCATCCAGAGCTCCTCCGGTGGCCTGGAGGCCGCGCAGGGCAAGCTGTCCGCCGCGGAGACGGCCCCCGTGCAGGTGCAGGCCGCGCAGGCCGCGCTGAAGCTCGCCGAGGCCCGCGTCAAGCAGGCCCACGCCGCGCGGACGCTCGCGGAGCTCGCCGTGTCCTACGCCCAGGTGCGCGCCCCGGTGGACGGCATCATCAGCCGCCGCACCGTGGAGGTGGGGCAGATGGTGGGCCCGGAGCGCCCGCTGATGGCCGTGGTCCCGCAGGACGACATCTGGGTCGTCGCCAACTTCAAGGAGGACCAGGTCGGTGAGATGCGCCCGGGCCAGCCGGTGGACGTGGAGGTGGACGCCTTCGGCGGCCACTCCTTCAAGGGCCACGTGGACAGCCTCGCGGGCGCCAGCGGCGCGCGCTTCGCCCTGCTGCCCCCCGACAACGCGTCCGGCAACTTCGTGAAGGTCGTGCAGCGCATCCCGGTGCTCATCCGCTTCGACGGCGACCTGAAGGCGCTGCCCATCAAGCCCGGCATGAGCGCCTATGTCTCCGTGGACACGGGCGCGGAAGCCCCGCCGCAGCGGACCGCGGCGGCGGACACCCGGAAGGCGGAGTAACCCACCGTGGACGCACGCCGCGACGTCATCCAAGGTTCCAAGGCGGGCATCACCATCGCGGCCATGGCCGCGGCGCTGATGTCCGTGCTGGACATCTCCATCGTCAACGTGGCCCTGAGCGACATCCGCGCGAGCTTCGGCACGCCGTTGGATCAGATCGCCTGGGTGTCCACGGGCTACATGATGGCCAACGTGGTGGTCATCCCGATGACGGGCTGGCTGCAGCGCCGCTTCGGCTACCGGAAGTACTTCACCTTCTCCATCCTCCTCTTCACGGTGGCCAGCGTGCTGTGCGGCCTGTCGTGGAACCTGCCCTCGCTGGTGGCCTTCCGCATCCTCCAGGGCATGGGCGGCGGCGCCATCATCCCCACGTCCCAGGCCATCCTCTTCGCCCGCTACCCGCGCGAGGAGCACGGCATGGCGGGCGCCCTCTTCGGCCTGGGCGCCGTGACGGGCCCGCTCTTGGGGCCCACCGTGGGCGGCCTCCTCATTGAGGCGGCCAGCTGGCACTGGATCTTCCTCATCAACGTGCCGGTGGGCCTCTTCGCCGCGTACATGGCGTGGCGCTCCATCGAACAGCCCCACTTCGAGGTGTCCAGGGAGAAGGTGGACCGCAACGGCATCGCGCTCCTGGCGGTGGGCATGGCGTGCCTCCAGTACGTGCTGGAGGAGGGCAACCGCGAGGACTGGTTCGACAGCCGGCTGATTACATTGCTGGCGGTCATCGCGGGCATCGCGCTCATCACCTTCGTCATCCACGAGCTGGAGACGCCCAGTCCCGTGGTGGACCTGCGCGTGTTCAGCAACCGCTCCTACTCCGCGGCCACGGGGGTGAACTTCCTCGTCGGCACGGCGCTGTTCTCCGGGTCGTTCCTCTTCAGCCTCTTCTGCGGCTCCGTCATGCGCTACGAGGCGTTGGACATCGGGCTCATCTTCCTCAAGGGCAGCGCCATCCAGGTGCTGCTGATGCCGCTCATCGGCAAGTTCGGCGGCAAGGTGGACGGCCGGTTCCTCATCGGCTTCGGCGTCCTGGGCGTGAGCCTGTCCCTGTGGACCAACGGCCACCTGACCACGCGCGTGGATGAAATCACCCTCATCACGCCGGTGTTCATCCGCGCCTGCTCGCTGGGCTTCATCTTCGTGCCGCTGTCGGTGATGGCGCTCAGCAACCTGCGGCCGGAGCAGCGAGGCAACGCGTCGGGCCTCTTCAACCTCACCCGCGAGCTGGGCGGCTCCATTGGCACCGCGTGGATGAGCAGCGCGCTCAGCCGCTCCACCCAGGCCAACGTCACCGCCATCACCTCGCACGTGGACGTCTACGGGCAGGTGGCCCAGGAGCAGGTCGCCTCGATGACGGGCGCCATGGCCGCGAGGGGCGTGCTCAACCCCACGGGCGCCGCCTACGGCCTCTTGAGCCAGCGCATCAGCGCCCAGGCGCTGGTGCGGGCCTTCAACGCGAACTTCCTCATCCTCGCCATGCTGTTCGTCTGCGCCCTCATCCTGGTGGCCATGCTCCAGAAGGCGGACCCCACCGTGAAGGTGGAGGGCGCGCACTAGAGCGCGCGGCTCCTGGAAGCAAGAAAGCGCGGGTCCCCGGTGCGTTGGGGGCCCGCGCTTCTTCGTTTCAGGCGCTGCCGGGGACGACTACCGGCGCCACTTCTGCGCGGCGGTGCCGTTGCACTCCCAGAGCTGGAGCGGGGTGCCGCTGGCGGAGTTGCCGCCCGTCACGTCCACGCACTTGTTGGCCTGGGGGTTCACCAGGTCGCCCGCGCCGGAGAGGATGAACTGCTGCGCCGGGTTGCCGTTGCAGCTCACCAGCTGGATGGCGGTGCCGTTGGCGCTGGAGCCCCAGGCCACGTCCATGCACTTGCCGAACGCGCGCACGGTGCCGTCCGACATGAAGGTCCACTTCTGCGCGTTGGTGCCGTTGCAGTCCCACAGCTGCAGGCGGGTGCCGTCGGCCGTGTTGGAGTTCGGCACGTCGATGCACTTGTTCGCCAGGCCGATGATGGGCCCGCCGGAGCCGCCGCTGCCCGTCGTGGTGAGCGACAGGCCGTAGGCGCCCAGGATGGGGTTGAGCGGCTGGAAGACGGTGTTGCCGCCGGAGGTGCAGTTGCCGCCCGCGCCGGACGTCACGCCCTGCGCCTGGTTGCCGGACAGCCACGAGCCACCGGAGTCGCCGCCCTCCGCGCACGCGCTGGACGCCGTCAGGCCGTACACCGGGCCCGCCGAGTAGTTCACCGTGACGTTCTTCTGCGTGATGACGCCGCAGCGCCAGCCGGTGGTGGAGCCCGAGCGACAGACGGACGCGTTGAGGCCCGCCTCCTGCGACCCGTACACCAGCACGTTGCCGCCCGCGTAGTTGCTCACCCACGGCTGCGACGCCCAGGAGCCGTTGGTGCGCACCCAGGCGTAGTCGTTGCCGGGCCAGTTGGCCGCCACCACCGTGCCCTGCGCCACGCCGTTGAAGCCGCTGGTGGCCGTGCCCGGCCCGCCGCAGTGGCCCGCCGTCACGAAGCCGCCCGACACCGGGAAGCCGATGGAGCAGCGCGCGTTGCCCGGGTAGTACGCGTCACCGCCGCGCAGGTCGTACACCGGCTTGAACTCCTCGCGCGAGGGCACCGTGCGCACCGCGGCGTGCCTCACGCCCGCCTTCGCCACGAAGTCCGTGCCGCCCGTCAGCGCGGAGTCCTGCGCCAGCACGACGACGCTGTTGGTCATCACGTCCACGTACCAGGCGTGCACGGTGCGGTTCGCCGCCTCCGCGTGACGGTCCAGCTCCGCCTTCACCGCCTCCAGCTCCGCCTGCGTGTACTTCACCTTCCGGGGCACCGCCCCCGCGCGGCGCACGGCCTCCGCGTCCGCGTCCGTCGTCACGCCCACCACCAGCGCGCTGCCGTCCGCGTTCATCCACGCGCCGCCAAAGCGCTCGCCCAGCTGAGCGCGCAGCGTCCCCTCCACGCGCACCGCC
>NZ_JBKGHJ010001149.1:0-757 GCF_046520365.1 Corallococcus sp. 4LFB | reverse complement strand
CGTGCGTCGCGCTGTGCCTGGAGCGCTCCGTCGAGACCGTCGTCGCCCTGCTGGGCGTCTGGAAGGCCGGCGGTGCCTACGTGCCGCTGGACCCGGCTCAGCCTGCGTTGCGCTTGCAGTCCCTGGTGCACGAAGTCTCCACGCCCGTCGTCGTGACGGTGGCCCGCCACGCCTCCGCCTTCGAGTCCTCTTCCGCGCACGTCGTTCGCCTGGATGAAGACGCTGCCACCCTCTCCCGGCTGCGCACCGACGCACCACCGGTTGAGGCGCATCCGGACTCCCTCGCCTACGTCCTCTTCACCTCTGGCTCCACCGGCAAGCCCAAGGGCGTTGCCGTCGCGCACTCGCAACTCTTCACCTACGTCGATTCAGTGACGCAGCGCCTTGGCCTGGAGTCCTGCGCAAGCTTCGCGCTTGTCTCCACCTTCGTCGCGGACCTGGGCAACACCGTCCTCTTCCCGGCCCTCACCACGGGTGGCCTGCTGCACGTCCTCACGCAGGAGTGCGCCTCCAGCCCCGCGGCCCTGGCTGACTACTTCGCGCGTCACCCCATCGACTGCATGAAGGTGGTGCCTTCGCACCTGGCGGCACTGCTTACCGCGCCCGAGCCTCGCCTCGTCCTGCCTCGCAAGCGCCTCGTGCTTGGAGGTGAGTCCTCCACCTGGGCCCTGCTCCAGTCCGTCCATGCACTCGCTCCGGACTGCGAAGTGCACAACCACTACGGCCCCACCGAGACGACTGTCGGTGTCCTTGCTGG
>NZ_JBKGHJ010001148.1:0-758 GCF_046520365.1 Corallococcus sp. 4LFB | reverse complement strand
CCTGCCTCACCGCCGTCCGCGCCGCCGCCGACGCCGGCCGCTCCACGGCGGACTTCCTGCGGGAGGCGGGGGCTCGAGGGCCCTCCGCCGCCGCCCGGGTGTGGGCGAAGCGGGAGGCCGTCCGCCAGTCGCTGTCGCTGGAGATGTTCTCCCAGGAGCCGTCCGTGCGGCTGCCCGCGCTCCTGCACCTGGCCACCTTCCAGGGGCGTCCGCGACGCGCGTGGTGCTGGACGCGGTGGCGTCGCGGCCCGTCGCGGGGGACGCGGTGATGGCGGAGCTCCTCTTTGCCGTCGCCGAGCGGCAGCGCGCGTCCGTGGGCCGGCTGCTCCTGACGGAGGCGAAGCCCCCGGACGAGGCCGTCATCAACAGGCTCTTCGCCGTGTACTCGCGGGAGTTGGACGCGCTGCGGCCGGAGCTTACGTCCGGTGACGTGCGGCGCCGGCGCACGGCGGTGGCCACCCTGCGCCGGTACGGTCCGCTGGCGAAGCGGGAGCTGGAGGGGATGCTGGGGGACGAGGACGCGCGGATCCGCGAGCTGGCGGCGCGCGGTCTGGCGGAGTCGGCCGGCAAGCCCCTGCGGGACGCGGCGGCCCAGGGCGTGAAGGACGCGGAGACGGCGGAGGCGCCCGGCCCTGGCTGGCGCGATGGCGCGCGAGAAGGGGTGCTTCGCCTTCCTGCGGGACGTGGCCGAGGGGCGCGACGCCCGGACGCCGGAGATCCAGGGGGAGGCGGTGGCGCTCCTGGGGGACTGCGCGGAG
>NZ_JBKGHJ010001147.1:0-771 GCF_046520365.1 Corallococcus sp. 4LFB | reverse complement strand
GCCCTTCCAGGTGCAGGGCGCTCGGGATGTTGTACGTGGCCGAGCCGGGCTGGAGTTGGTCCAGGAACCACAGCCGCTGCTGCGCGAAGGAGAGGGGCGCTTCATCGCCCCGAGCGATGGCGCTCGGCGGAGGCAGGGTGGTGCCTTCCGCGGTCTGCAACGCTTCCTCCACGCGGAGGGCGAGGCGGGAGAGCGTGGGGGCCTCGAAGAGGACGCGCAGGGGCAGTTCGACGCTGAAGGCGGAGCGGATCCGGGAGACGAGCTGCGTGGCGAGGAGGGAGTGGCCACCGAGCGCGAAGAAGTCGTCCTCACGTCCGATGCGATCCGCACGGAGCACGCCGGACCAGAGGGTGGCGAGCAGTTCCTCGGTGGGCGTGCCTGGGGGCGAGTAAGACGCCTGGTCCCGCGCGGATGCCTCCGGCGCGGGAAGCGCATTGCGGTCGAGCTTGCCGCTGGGAGTCAGCGGCAGGGCCTCCAGCGCGACGAAGGCGGAGGGCACCATGTACTCGGGCATCCGCTGCCGCAGGGCCTCGCGCACGGTGGGGATGTCGAGGCTCGCGGAGGCGGGAACGACGTAGGCGACGAGGCGCTTGTCGCCCGTCGCATCCTCACGGGCCACCACCACCGCCTGCTGAACGCTGGGGTGCAGCTTCAGCGCGGTCTCAATCTCCCCCAGTTCGATGCGCAGGCCGCGCACCTTCACCTGGAAGTCCGCACGGCCCACGTACTCGATGGCACCGTCGGGCAGCCAGCGGGCCACGTCGCCGGTGC
>NZ_JBKGHJ010001146.1:0-777 GCF_046520365.1 Corallococcus sp. 4LFB | reverse complement strand
GTCCGCGTCGAAGAGGTCGGTGGCGTACTCCAGCCAGCCCTCGAAGCCCCGGGGGGACTCGGCGAGCGAGAGCGTCAGGTCGAACATCGCCGTGCCGGGGTGCACGTCCACCAGCCGCGACTGGAGGCCCGGCAGCACCGGGGCGCCCACCTGCGCGCCCTGGAGGATGAACATCACCTGGAAGAGGGGCGTGTGCCCGCGCTCGCGCGTGGGCTGGAGCGCTTCCACCAGCTTCTCGAAGGGCACGTCCTGGTGCGCATACGCGCCCATCGCCGTCGCGCGCACCCGGCCCAGCAGCTCCCGGAAGGTGGGCGCGCCGGACAGCCGCGTGCGCATCACCAGCGTGTTGACGAAGAAGCCCACCAGCCCCTGGAGCTCCGCGCGGTTCCGGCCCGCGATGGCCGTCCCCACACTGACGTCGTCCTGCCCCGAGCGGCGAGCGAGCACCGCCTGGAAGCCCGCCAGCAGCACCATGAAGGGCGTGACGCCCTCGCGCACCGCCAGCGTGCGCACCGCTTCGGCCAGCCGCGAGTCCAGCACCACCGGCACCCGGGCGCCCTGCGTCCCACGCTCGGCGGGACGCGGCCGGTCCGTGGCCAGCTCCAGCAACCGGGGTGCACCTGAAAGCTGCTTGCGCCAGTAGTCCAGTTGCGATGTCAGCGCGGCGCCATCCAGCCACTCCCGCTGCCACTCCGCGTAGTCGGCGTACCCCAGCGGCAGCGCGGGCAGCGGAGAAGGCTGGCCCTCGCGCAGCGCCGCGTAGAGGGCGGACACCTC
>NZ_JBKGHJ010001145.1:0-779 GCF_046520365.1 Corallococcus sp. 4LFB | reverse complement strand
GCCGAAGGCCCCCTGCCGGAAGCCTCCGCGCTGCACGCGCCCCTCCAGCCGGGCTCGCAAGTCCACCGTCGCCGTCAGCGCATCCACGCCCAGGCCCGCTACCGCGCCCCACGCCCCGCCTTCGCCCGGGCGTCCGCCCCAGCCACCCAGCAGCGTCACCTCGAAGCCCCCTTCGGCGTTCCTGCGCCGCACGAGCATGGCCGTGCCGTCCACGTGCGCCAGCGTCAGGGGCGTCGAGGCGCCTCCTGCCCTCCCCCAGTCATGCACCGCGGACACCGACAGCAGGTACTGCATGGGGAGGCGGGGCCGGCCAAAGAGGAGGTACGGCACGTCCAGCGCGACTTCCGCGCCCACCAGTCGTGCGCCCAGCACGTCCGAGGCGAAGGCCTCCGTGTACACCGGCCCCATCTTCCCCGTTACCACCGCCCCGGCGGGGTGGTAGTCGGGGTTGCCCCGGTTGTTGTAGCGCCGCACCAGATGCCCGGACAGCAGCGTGTAGGACTCCAGGGCGCCCATCCACACCGAGTTCGGCGCGTCCCCTCCCACCCTGAGCGTGCGCACCACCTGCCCCCAGTCGGAGAGCGTGTCCCAGTCCTCCTTCCTCACCAGGCCCGCCCCCGCGCCACCGCCCCACAGCCGCAGCCGCACAGGAGCTCCCACCTCCAGGGTGAAGACGCCTCGCCTCCGCACCAACCCACGAGGCTCCAGTTGGACGAAGCCTTCATCCCCGCCCATGCCTTTGCTGGGCAGCAGCGTCAGCGACGTGGCCTCCAGGCGCA
>NZ_JBKGHJ010001144.1:0-789 GCF_046520365.1 Corallococcus sp. 4LFB | reverse complement strand
GCCCATGGACCAGCCGTCGGAGACGATGTGGTGCATCGTCACCAGCAGCAGGTGCGAGTCCTGTCCCAGCCGCACCAGCGTGCTGCGCAGCAGCGGACCCGTGGTGAGGTGGAAGGGACGCCGTGCCTCCGTGGCCGCCGCGCGCTGCGCCTCCTCCTCGCGCTGCGACTCGGGGAGGGCGGTCAGGTCGATGAGGGGCAGCTGCCAGCCGGAGGGCGACTGGATGCATTGCGACGGTTCTTCGTGCTCGGCGAAGAGCGTGGTGCGCAGCGATTCGTGGCGCTCCACCAGCGCCTCGAAGGCGTGGCGCAGGGCCTCCATGTCCACCTGCCCCGTCAGCCGCAGGGCGGTGGGGATGTTGTAGGAGATGTCGCCGGGCTGGAGTTGATCCAACAGCCAGAGGCGCTGCTGGGCGAAGGACAGCGGAATGACGCCCTCGCGCGGCGAGGGCCGCAGGGGCGGAGCACGAAGCGCGGAGGACTGCGCGCCCGCGAGCTTCGGCGCGAGCGCTTCGACGGTAGGGGCTTCGAAGAGGGCTCGCAGCGGCAGCTCTACGTCGAACGTGGCTCGCACGCGGGAGACGAGCTGGGTGGCCAGCAGGGAGTGGCCTCCCATGGCGAAGAAGTCGTCTCGCACGCCGATGCGCTCCACGCGGAGGACCTCGGCGAAGAGGGCAGCCAGTTGCTTCTCGGTGGTGGTGCGCGGCGCGACGAAGACGGAGCCTTGGGGCGTGTTTCCAGGCTCCGGCAGGGCCTTGCGGTCCACCTTGCCGTTGGCGTTGAGGGGCAG
>NZ_JBKGHJ010001143.1:0-794 GCF_046520365.1 Corallococcus sp. 4LFB | reverse complement strand
GCCGCCGAGTACACGGGCCGGGGCAACAGCCGCAGCAGGCGCGGCTCCAGGTTGAGGCCCAGCAGCACGCCCCCCGTCCCCAGCCCCAGCGCCATCAGCGGGCGGAGCGAGTCCAGGTTGCGCGGGCTGAGCACGCCCAGCACGGACGGGCCCAGCAGGGCCCCGAAGATGAGGAACAGCAAGCCGCTGGCCGCCAGCTGCGCCAGCGCCGGGAAGCGGCCCGGAGCCAGGAGCGACCGGCTGGACGCGAGCAGCGACAACGCCGCGACGATGAGGAAGACGAGCAGCGCTTGCACGCAGCGTGCTTACACCCGCGCGCCCCCGCGCGTCATCAACGCCGGTGCGTGGGAGCCGCCATGACAGGCAGGGCCACCAGGCGGCCCATGGGCGGGTCGTCCGCGTCCATCTCCAGCTGCACGCGCTGGAGCATGCGGTCCATCTCCTCCCGCGGGAGCTCCGGCAGGACGCTCACGAGCACGACGCGGTCTTCGTCCGCGCCCAGCGCGAGGCTGCGCAGGCCGGCGAACACCGGCACCTCCGCGGACAGGGCCGCGGCGGCGCTGCGCGCCCGGATGACCAGCGGTTCCGGGATGCCGAACTCCCGGAGCCGGCGGATCGCCCGCTCGGTCGTCTCCACCTGCTCGAGGAACGTGATGACCAGGTACACGCGGCCGTCATACCGGAAGACCGCGCATCC
This sequence comes from Corallococcus sp. 4LFB, assembly GCF_046520365.1. Taxonomy (NCBI): domain Bacteria; kingdom Pseudomonadati; phylum Myxococcota; class Myxococcia; order Myxococcales; family Myxococcaceae; genus Corallococcus; species Corallococcus sp. 4LFB. The sequence continues at coordinate 97 of NZ_JBKGHJ010001143.1, read as the reverse complement.
TGTCCCCCGTTACTCGTTGCCACCCGGCTGAGGCGGGCTCCTCCGGCGTGGCGGCCGGAGCGGCGGTGCCCTCGGCGCGGCGCGGCCCCGGCCTGGG
>NZ_JBKGHJ010001142.1:0-798 GCF_046520365.1 Corallococcus sp. 4LFB | reverse complement strand
CGTCGCGCCCACCGCGCCAGGGCCCACGCCCGCGCCGCCACCCCGGCCCGCCATCACGGCGGTGTCGGAGTCCGACAGCCCCCGCAGCGCCTCGCGGCCGTGGTTGAGGTAGATCTCCCCGTTGCGGATGTCGCTCACCTCGGAGTAGCGGACGAGATAGTCCTTCGGGAAGAACATCCCCTTCTCGATGTGGAACTCGCCCTCACTCAGGGCGAAGACCTTGCCCAGCTTCTCGCCGTCGCTGCTGCGGACCGTCATCCCTTCCTTGATGTCGTTGCGCTTGATCATCATTGACTGGCTCCTTGTGCCTTTCACGTCGGGTCGGGTGTGGTCGGAAGCGGTGCGCTCGGCTGACCCGTCTTGCTGGGGTCGGCTTCCTTGGGGGAAGGGACGCGAGGTGCCCGCCACGGCCATCACGAGGAATGTGGGTGCCCCGGCGCCCAGGGAAACCCCTGACGCTGGATGCTCCGGGGGCTCGACGCGCCGCACGCCGGTCACGGCGCCACACCGGCCGCCCTCCTGCCCCCTGTCCGGACACCGAGCGTGCAGGGCGAACGCCACCGGGCTTCACGCTGGCCGCACGCGTGCCCACGCCCCACTGTGTAGGGGCGCGAGCCTGGAGGTCCCGGCCCGCGCGGGGAAGGAGCCTTCGATGCGAGCCACGAGGCCAGGCCGGGGACTCGGGTGGATGGCCGGCGCGGTGGGGCTGTGGGTGGCGGGCAGGCTGTGGCGCCGCCGCTCGGGCGCGTCCGTGCCGGAGTCCGCGTCAGGGACGGCGTCCTTCCCGGAGCCCGAACC
>NZ_JBKGHJ010001141.1:0-798 GCF_046520365.1 Corallococcus sp. 4LFB | reverse complement strand
AGCACGTGCTCCGTCTCCGACAGCCTCACCAGCGTCGCGCGGAACAGCGGTCCCTGGCTCAGGTCGAACGGGCGCAAGACCTGGGCCTTGGCCAGGGCGCGAACCTCGGCTTCACGCTGTGCTTCCGGCAGGCCGTCCAGGGCTGTGCCGGTCCACTCCAGCTCCCCAGCCGGTGACACCACCTGCGACGGTTGACCGTCGTGGACCTGGAACGTCGTGCGCAAGGCTTCGTGACGGCGCACCAGCTCCGTGAAGGTGCGGCGCAGTGCTTCGACATCCAGCGTGCCAGTGAGGCGCACCGCAGCCGGGAGGTTGTAGGAGGCACTTCCCGGCTGGAGTTGATCGAGCAGCCACAACCGCTGCTGCGCGAAGGAGAGTGGCTCACGGCCCGTGCGGGCTGTCGCCACGAGCTTCGGCACCGCGTCGCCTTGCTTCGCGGACTCGACCTTGAGGGCCAGCTCCGCGACCGTGGGGGACTCGAAGAGGGCTCGCAGCGGCAGGTCGATGTTGAAGGCCGTGCGGATGCGCGACACCGCCTGCGTCGCGAGCAGCGAGTGGCCACCGAGCTCGAAGAAGCTGTCCTCCACCCCTACCTGCGTGGCGCCCAGCACCTGCGCCCAGATGCTCGTCAGGACCTCCTCGGTCTTCGTGCGCGGCGCCACGTACTGGCGCGTGCGCTCGGCGCCGGCCTCCGGCTTCGGCAGCGCCTTGCGGTCCACCTTGCCGTTGGCGTTGAGGGGCAACGCCTCCAGCACCACGAAGGCCGACGGCACCATGTACTCCGGCAGCCGTCCCTTC
>NZ_JBKGHJ010001140.1:0-806 GCF_046520365.1 Corallococcus sp. 4LFB | reverse complement strand
CCGCTCGCGGACACCGCGACCGCTGAGACCTCCGCCGCGGCCACCAGCCGGAAGCCTCCCTGCTCCGCTCCCACCAGCGCCGCCTGTGCGGAGCCCGGCAGCGTCGCGACCCTTGTCGCAAACGTCTGCGCCGTGCTCCCCAGCGCCGCCATCGCCAACATCACGAAGGCCCGTGCCGCCTGCTTGCCCATCACCTCGCCGTACTTCTCTCCCGCGTCACGGACTTCATCGAACGTCCGCGCGTCCTTCACCTCCGCCGCCAGCACCCTCCAGCCCTGGACGAGACTCCACACCGTGTCCCAGCCCAGGTACGCAATCAGTGCCACCGTCAGCGTCGCCGCGACGCCCTTCGTCAGCAGCGGCTCCGGTACCAGCCACAGGCTGAAGTACACCGCTCCCGTCATCACCAGCAGCGTCACCGTCGCCTCGGGGTCCACCATCCCCTCCAGGGCTTCGGCCGTCTCCTCCCACACCGAGTCCAACGCGATGCGGAAGGCCAGCGTCCGCTTGCCCTCCTCATCCAGCGTCAGACCCCTGTCCAACAGGTGCAGGCAGTCCCCGGACAGCCGCTTGCGCACGCACCAGCGCCCGTAGGCGGCCTCCAGCTCCGTGCCCCCCTGCGACACGCGCACGCGGCCCTGCCTCGGGTCCTCCACGGAGACGACGCCCAGCGAGGCTCTGGGCCGGTCCGCTCCGGGACTCAACAACCGCAGCGCTTCCCTCCTGGGTTGCACCGACACCGGCGCTCCTCGCGCCAGCGTCCGCACCGTCTCCTCGAAGGTGTCCCCGTCCAGCGCCACGGGCCG
>NZ_JBKGHJ010000113.1:0-19083 GCF_046520365.1 Corallococcus sp. 4LFB | reverse complement strand
CGCCGGGGCACGGGCTGCCGGCTGGCGTCCGCGCTGGCGGCGGAGCTGGGCCGGGGCACCGGGCCGGAGGCCGCGGTGCGGGCGCCCGCGAGCACGTCACGGGCTACCTGCGCACCGGCCGGGACTGACGGAAAGAAGGTCTACTCGCTGCGGGCGCGGCTTTCGAAGCGCGTGTACTCCGCGAGGAACACCAGGTCGATGGAGCCGATGGGGCCGTTTCGCTGCTTGGCGACGATGAGCTCCACGGGGATGACCGTGCTGCTCGCGCCCCCTCCGCCGCCACCGCCACCGCCGCCCCCTCCACCGCCTTCGCCGCCGTCCTCCTCCGTCTCGCGGTGGATGAACATCACCACGTCGGCGTCCTGTTCGATGGAGCCGGACTCACGCAGGTCGGACAGCATGGGCTTGCCGCCCTTGCGCTCCTCCACCTTACGGCTGAGCTGGCTGAGCGCGATGATGGGCACCTCCAGCTCCTTGGCCAGCTGCTTGAGCGCGCGGGAGATCTCCGCCACTTCCAGCTGGCGGCTCTCCACCTTGCCCTTCTGGTGCATCAGCTGGAGGTAGTCGATGACGAGCAGCGACAGGCGGGGGTCCTTCTGCTTCACGCGCCGCGCCTTCGCGCGCAGGTCGAACGGGGACAGGCCGCCGGAGTCGTCGATGTAGATGGGCGCGTTGTAGAGCGCGCCCGCCATCTCCTGGAACTTCTCCTCGTCGTGCGGGGAGAGCCGGCCGCCGCGCAGCTTCTTCATGTCCACGCGCGCGGTGGACGCGAGCAGACGCATGAGCAGCTGATCCGCGGGCATTTCCAGGCTGAAGATGCCGACCGCCTTGTTCTCCTTGAGCGCCGCGTGCACCGCGATGTTCATGGCGAAGGACGTCTTGCCCACGCCGGGACGCGCCGCGAGGATGATGAGCTCACCGGCGTGCAGGCCGGTCAGCTGGTTGTCCAGGTCGATGTAGCCCGTGGACAGGCCCGTCACGCCCGTCGCCGCGGTCTTCATCTTGTCCAGCAGGTCGAGCGTCTGCTCCATCAGCTCGCTGACCGGCCGCAGGTCGCCTTCGCGCTTCTTCTCCGCGAGGAGGAAGACCTTGCGCTCGGCCTCGTCGAGCAGGACGTCCAGCTCGCCCGTCTCCTGGCTGGCGAGGTCCTGGATCTCCCGGCCCACGTTGGCCAGGCGCCGCCGCAGCGCCTGGTCCTTGACGATGTGGGCGTACTGCACGGCGTTGGCCGCCAGCGGGACGACCTGGTCCAGGCCCATCAGGTACGCGGGGCCGCCCACCGCGACCAGCTGGCCGAGGATCTTCAGCTCCTCCGCGAGCGTCAGGTGGTCCACCTGCTTGCTCTGCTGATCCAGCCGCATCATCGCGGCGAAGATCTGCGCGTGCGAAGGGCTGGCGAAGTCGTCCGCGTGGACGACCTCCGCCACGGGCGTGATGAGCCCGTTGTCCGCCAGCACGGCGCCCAGCACCGCACGCTCCGCGGCGAGATCCTCGTGGATCCGCCGTCCTTCCCTACCGTCCAGGACGTTCTGCATGGCTGCTTGGAACCTCTACAGGCAGCGTCTGACACGTTCCAGCGAACGTCCAGTTTCCATTCAACAGACCTGTAGCACCCGGTAGGTCCGGGAGGGATGCCATGACCCGCCGTGGCACCTTTGCCCGGCCGCCGGGTGAACCGGCCCGGCGCGGCGGGCTATTCGGCGGCGCCCCACTGCTGGAGGAAGGCCTCCCGGTAGGTGCGGCTGAGGATCACCGTGGCGCCGTCCTTCAGCACGAGGATGCCGTCCCCGTGCGTCCACGGCTCCAGGCGGGCCACGGCCTCCAGGTTCACCAGGTCGCCGCGGTGCACGCGCACGAAGCGGGTCGGGTCCAGGCGCTCCTCCAGGGCCCGCAGCGTCTGGCGCACCAGGTGCTCGCCCTGGGCGGTGTACAGCCGCACGTACTTGTCCTCCGCGGACAGGCGCCACACGGTGTCCAGGCGCAGCGGGACCCAGCCCTCGCCCACCTTCACCACCAGCCGCTCCAGGGGGCGCTCCGGGCGGGCCCGGGCCACCGTGGCGAGCAGGGCGTCCAGCGCGGCCGCGCCGGGGGTGCCCGCGCTCAGGAGCGCATGGGCCTTGTCGAGCGCCCGGCTGAAGCGGCCGGCGTCGTAGGGCTTGAGGAGGTAGTCCGCCGCGTGGGCCTCGAAGGCCTGGAGCGCGAAGCGTTCGTAGGCGGTGGAGAAGATGACGGCGGGGCAGGCCTCCGGCCCGAGCGCCTCCAGCACCTCGAAGCCGGTGAGGCCGGGCATCTGCACGTCGAGCACCACCAGGTCCGGCCGCAGCGACTCGATGCGCGCGAGCGCGTCCGTCCCATCCGGGGCCTCGCCCACGCAGGTGAAGCGCGCGTCGGCTTCCAGCAGGCGCTTCACCTTCGCGCGCGCGGGCGCCTCGTCGTCCACCACCAGCACGCGGAACACCGTCATGACGCGGCCTCCATTCGCGGCAGCCACACCGTCACGCACGCGCCGCCCTCCGGTCCCGCGCCGCGCTCCAGGCGGGCCCGGTCACCATGCAGCAGCGTCAACACGCGCCCCAGCTGCGTCAGCCCCACGCCGGGCCCGGAAGCAGGGGAGGGCGCCCCGAAGCCGCGCCCGGTGTCCTCCACCTCCAGCGCCCAGCGGTCCGCTCCGGCGCGCGCGCGGATGCGCACCTCCAGCGGGCCGCGCAGGTCCTGGTTGTGCTTCACCGCGTCTCCACCAGCGTCTGCAGCGCGAAGCACGGCACGCGCTGGGACTCCAGCCCCGGCGCCACGTCCCAGCGCACCTCCAGCCGGTCGCCGAAGCGCGCCGCGAGCAGCGCGACGAAGCGCTCGGTGTGTCCCCGCTCCTCGGCCAGCGTCCAGGTGGGCTCGGTGCGCTCCAGGCTCGCGCGCAGCAGCTGGCCCAGGTCGCTGAGCAGCCGGTCCGTGCGCGGCAGGTCCTCGTACATCACGGACCCGATGGTGTGCAGCGCGTTGAAGAGGAAGTGCGGGTGCAGCTGGCCCGTGAGCGACTGGAGCTGCGCGGCCCGCAGCTCACCCTCCAGCGCCGCGGACCGCAGTGCCCGCGCCTGCCGCTCCCGCCACTCGTACACGAGCGCGATGACCGCGCAGCCCAGGCCGTAGGTGATGAGGTCCTTCTGGGCCTCCATCGGCAGCGCGTACACGGGAGGGCCCAGGTCGTAGTCCCCCAGCTCCAGCAGCGCGTAGACCGCGTGCCGCAGTCCCGCCATCCCCGCGATGTGCAGCGACGTGAAGAGGAGGAACGCCGCGGCGTGGATGCCCAGGAAGCGCGCCCAACCCACGCGAGGCGACGGCGCGTTGAGCACCGCCGTCATCAAGATGGGCAGGAGCAACGTGACGACCAGCGCGCTGGTCACCTCCCAGATGAAGGCCGGCGCCCAGTGGCCCGGGTCCCGTTGCATGAGCTGCGTCAGCCGCACCGCGCTGCCCTGCCACATCCCCAGGGCCAGCCCGAACGCCAGGAGCTTGAGCGCCGGGCGCAGCCGCAGCTGGGGCCAGCGCCACGGCCTGGCAGGCAGCTCCTCCCAGGCCCTCACCCCACCGCCTCCGGAGCCAGGACGACCGTCCGGGCCGCGCGGGGCTTCATGCCGAAGAGGGGCCGCAGCCACGCCACGCGGGACACGGCCTTGCACAGCGCCAGCGTGAGGGCGAAGGACACGGTGAGCACCGTGAGCAGCATGGCCCAGGGCCCCACCGGCAGCCGCAGGCACAGGTAGCCCACGCAGACGATGACCGTCTGGTGGAAGATGTAGAACGGATACGACAGCGCCTGCGCGTGCGGCAGCCACGCGGGGGACACGCGGATGTGCCGCCGCGCGTAGGCCAGCGCCACCAGCAGCCCGCTCCAGAGGAGGAGGGAGCCCCCCACGATGGCGGGCACCACCGGCATCACCGGCCACGGCCACACCAGCTCCACCCCGAGCGCCGCCACCGCCAGGGCCAGCAGCCCGTGGCGCAGCGCCACCAGCCGGCCCCACACGCCCGGGCAGCGGCCCAGGAGGTGCCCGTTCAGGAAGAGCAGGCCGTAGAGCAGGAAGGTGCGCGGATCATCGAGCAGCGCGTGCGTCTCCGGGAAGTCGCGCAGGAGCACCCGGACGAGCACCAGCGGCACCCCGAGCCACAGCACGTTCACCCCCCGCGACAGCCACGCGTCCGCCCGCGCGAGGAGCCGCTCCCCGCGCTCCGTGCGCAGCGCCGCGAACAGGGGCAGGGCCAGCGTGCAGTAGGTGAACAGGTAGGCCACGAACCACAGATGGTGCCAGCTGAAGCTGCCCGCGGGGTAGGGCACGAAGTCGAACACCGTCGGGTAGAACGCGGCGTAGCCGCCCTGGAACTGCCCCCGGAACAGCCGCTCCACGTAGATCTGCGGCGGCACCACCACGAACATGCCGAACACCAGCGGCAGCAGCAGCCGCTTCGTCCGGTCCTTCGCGAACGCCCCCAACGTGCGCCGCCGGAGCGCGAACGCGGTGCCCGCGCCGGAGATGACCATCAGGAGCGGCATGCGCACCAGGTGCAGTACGCCCATGACGGGCTCCAGCTGGGGCAGCGCCTGGGGGCTCTTGATGTGCCACTCCCAGGTGTTGAACATCATCCCGGTGTGGAACAGGTGCAGCACCACGATGGCCAGCACCCGGAGCCAGTCCAGGTCGGGGTGGTGCGCGGCGGCGGGGCGGGTGGGGGCGTTCATGGGGCGGGGACCTCCAGGCGGTGTCCGCCGCTGAAGTACCCACGCCCGGGCCTCCGCCTCCACGCGGATGCCGTGGAACGGACCGGCAGCGGCGCGAGCCGGACTCCCCCGGCGGCCTGGGAGTCCCCCCGGGACGCGAAAAGGGCCGCCCGGTTGCCCGGACGGCCCTTCCCGTGAAGCCATGGAGCGCTTCAGGTGAAGCGGTGGACTACTCGGCCACCACGTCGACCTTGATCTTCGCCGTCACCTCGCGGTGCAGGCGCAGCTCCACGTCGTAGCTGCCCAGCGACTTGATGGGCTCGGCCAGGTGCAGCTGGCGGCGATCCACCTGCTGACCCTGGGACGCCAGCGCCTCGGCGATGTCCAGCACCGTGACGGAGCCGAACAGCTTGTCCTGCTCGCCCACCTTGCGCTTGATGGTGACCTTGACGTTGCCCAGCTTCTTGGCCTGCTCGTCGGCAGCGCCCTTCAGCTTGGCGTTGCGCGCGGTCTGCACGGACTTCTCGTGCTCCAGCTGGCGCAGGTTCTGCTCGCTCGCCAGGACCGCCTTCTTGCGCGGCAGAAGGAAGTTGCGGCCGAAGCCGTCCTTCACCGTGACGAGCTCGCCGGACTTGCCGAGGTTGTCGATGTCCTCACGCAGAATGACCTTCATGTTCCTGTCTCCTGTGTTGCGGACCGGCGGCTAGCCGACCACCGCGTTGTAGGGGAGGAGCGCGATGCCGCGGGCGCGCTTGATGGCGACCGCCACCTCACGCTGGTGCTTCGCGCAGTTGCCGGAGATGCGGCGGGGGATGATCTTGCCGCGCTCGGTGACGAAGTACTTCAGCGTCGCCTGGTCCTTGAAGTCCACCGACGCGTTCTTCTCCGCGCAGAACCGGCAGACCTTCTTGCGGCCGAAGCCACGACCACCGCGCTTGTCGTCGTCGCCGCCCATGCCGCCGCGGTCGCCGCGATCACCACCACGGTCGCGGTCACCGCCGCGATCACCACCACGGTCGCCACCGCGCGAACCGCCGCCGTAGCCGCCACCGCCACCACCGGGGCCGCGGGGAGCGCCCGCGCCCTGCTTGCTATCCATGCCGTTGCTCATGAACGTTCTCGTTTCCTGGAAGGTTGGGGGAAGGTCCCGTCAGAAGAGGCTCACGCCTCCTCCGCGGGCTCCTCTTCCGTGTCGCCACCCGCGAACTCCGGAGTCTCGCTCCGGAAGCCGCCACCCTCGCGCTCGACAGGCGCGCCCGGACGGGCCTCCTCGACGTCGCCGGCCAGCTTCAGGTCCTCGAGGACCGGGCGGGACTCGGGGTCCACCTCGTCCGCGATCTTCACGGAGATGTAGCGGGTGACCTCGTCGAGGTTGCGCAGGTTGCGCTCGATCTCCGCCACCAGCTTGCCGTCACCCAGGAAGCTCGTGTGGACGTAGATGGCGCGCGGCTGCTTGGCCACGGGGAACAGCGTCTTCTTCTTCCCCCACACCGTGAAGCGGAGGACCTTGCCGCCCTCGCGCGAAACGATGCCGCGGACGCGCTCCTTCAGCTTGTCCACGTTGTCGTCGGTGAGGTCCGGCTTGACCAGGAAGATGGTCTCGTACTCACGAAGCCGCTTGGCGGCCTGCGTCTCTGCCATGTTTCTCTCCCCTTGGGGTCGAGTGCCCCCCGGACCATCCGGGGAGCGGGGAAACGGCCGGTGACCCTCGAAGGCCACCACCGGGGACGGGAAATCCTCTCGCGCGCCCGTCACCGTCGCGCCTTGGCCCGTGCGTGAACACGGGAAGCTTTGAAAGAACATCCCCCAGCGAGCGTGGGACACACTCCGGGGGAAGGGGCTTCTAGGAGGACCCCTCCTGGAAAGTCAAGCGGAGCCACGGGGTTGGAGGCGAGCAGGCGGCCAGCCCGCCGCCTCAGGCCTTGCGGTTGTGGCGGTTCATCGCCGTGGCCAGCCCGTCGCGCACCCAGCTCTCCGCCATGTCCGCCGCCTTGCCGATGAGCTCCTCCAGCTGGCGGCGCTCGCCGTCGTCGAAGTTGGACAGCACGTAGCCCGCCACGCGCTCCTTGGCGTTGGGCCCCTCCGGCTTGCCAATGCCCACCCGCACGCGGATGAACGCGTCCTCGCCCAGGCACTGCACCATGCTCTTGAGGCCGTTGTGCCCGCCCGCGCCGCCGCCCGCCTTGAGCTGCAGCCGGCCGAAGGGCAGGTCCAGCTCGTCGTGCACCACCAGCACGTCCTGGACCGCGACCTTGTAGAAGCGCGCGGCCTCCGCCACGGAGCGGCCGGACAGGTTCATGTACGTCTGCGGCTCCACGAAGAGGATGCGCTCGCCGCCCAGCGTCCCCTGGCCCACCCGCGCCTGGAACTTGTCCTGCGTGAGCTCCGCGCGGGCGCGCGCGAGCAGCGCGTCCACCACCATGAACCCGACGTTGTGGCGGTGGCGCTCGTACTCGCGCCCGGGGTTGCCCAGCCCGCAGATGAGCTTCATGGACGGCTCCGGAGGAGGGTGGGGCTTGGAGGGGCCCGCGCCCGGGAAAAAGACAGCGGGGCAGGCCCTGGAAGAGGCCCGCCCCGCGAAGAGACACCGAACGGCGGAAGAGGACTACTTCTTCGCCGGGGCCTTGGCGGCCGCGGCGGGGGCCTTGGCGTCGCCACCCTTCGCGTCGCCCGCCTTCGCCGCCGCCGGGGCAGCCGCGGCCGCCGCCGCCGCCGGAGTCGCCTCCGCCACTTCCGGCGCGGAGAGGACGGCGATGGTGTAGTTGACGTGCGTCTTCACGGACACGCCCTCGGGGAGCTTCACGTCGTTCACGTGGATGGCTTCCGCGATCTTCAGGTTGGTGACGTCCACTTCAATCTGGAGCGGGATGGCGCCGGGGAGCGCCCAGACCTCCAGGTTGCGGCGGATCTGCGTGAGCAGACCGCCGTCCGCCACGCCCGCGGCCTTGCCGGTGAGCACGACGGGCAGGTTCACCTTCACCTGGTCGCTGTCGCGCACGGCGATGAAGTCCGCGTGCAGGATGTCCCGGGTGAGCGGGTCCATCTGGTAGTCCTTCAGCAGGACCTGCTGATCATTGCCGGCCAGCTTCAGCTGGATGAGCGTGTTCAGCTTGTGCGGGGTGTTGATGGCCGTGCGGATGGCCTTCGGGTCCACGGAGATGTGCAGCGGCGCCTTCAGGTGCTTGCCGTAGACGACGGCGGGGACCTGGCCGGAGGCGCGCAGGCGGCGGGCAACGCCCTTGCCGGAACCTTCGCGGGCCTGCGCTTCGAGGGTGCTCTTGTCGGTGGCCATGGAAATCTCTCTTTTCGGTGGGGTACCGCGAATGTCACCGGTCCGTCGGGCGCCCTCGGCATCCCACCCCCATGGTGGGCCCCGAAGACGGCGCCCGGGCCGTACTGAGGCCCGTTGAACCGGTGGAGGGGGCCGGACATGCCAGCCCCCGGGGTCCTTCGTCAAGCCGCCCGGCTTCCAGGCGGCCCCAAGCTCGGTCGCGCCTGGACGAACCTCAGACGAACAGCGAGCTCAGCGAGTCCGCGCGGTGGATGCGCGCGATGGCCTCGCCGAAGAGGGCGTCCGTCTGCAGGGCGCGGATCTTCGGGCAGGCCCTGGCGTTGGGCGCCAGGGGCACCGTGTCCGTGAAGACGACCTCCTCCAGGACGGAGTCGGTGATGCGCTGGATGGCGGGGCCGGACAGGATGGGGTGCACCGCGTACGCGACCACCCGGCGCGCGCCCTTGTCCTTCAGCGCCAGGGCGGCCTGCGCGAGCGTGCCCGCGGTGTCCACCATGTCGTCCACCAGGATGGCGTCCTTGCCCTTCACGTCGCCAATGAGGTTCATCACCTCCGAGGCGTTGGGGCGCGGGCGGCGCTTGTCGATGATGGCCAGCCCCGTGTTCAGCCGCTTGGAGTAGGCGCGCGCGCGCTCCACGCCGCCGGCGTCCGGGCTGACGATGACCAGCTCGCCCGACTCCGGGAAGCGCTTGCGGATGTCCTCCAGGAACACCGGCGAGCCGTAGAGGTGGTCCGAGGGCATGTTGAAGAAGCCCTGGATCTGCCCGGCGTGCATGTCCATGGACACCACCCGGTTGACCCCCGCGACCTCCAGCATGTCCGCCACCAGCTTGGCGGTGATGGGGGTGCGGGCCGCCACCTTCCGGTCCTGCCGCGCGTAGCCGTAGTACGGCATCACGGCCGTGATGGAGCCGGCGCTCGCCCGCTTGAGGGCGTCGCACATGATGAGCAGCTCCATCAGGTGGTGGTTCGTCGGCGGGCACGTGGACTGGACGATGAACACGTCCTGTCCACGTACGTTCTCGCCGATCTCGACGTGGATCTCCCCGTCGGAGAACGTGTCCACCGTCGCCTGGCCCAGGGGACGCTGGAGGTACTCGCAGATGCGCTGCGCCAACGCCGGGTTCGAGTTCCCGGCGAACACCTTGAAGTCACGCGACGGCTGCATGGGGGCGCTGACTAACCCGTGCGAGCCTGGAAGGGAAGTTCGTTAGTCGAGTTCCGCAGCCACGGGACCGAGCGTCCCGTTCTGCGTCTGGTGAAGGTGTTTCTCGTACTCGATGAGGATGACCCGCTCCATCTGGCTGCGCGTGTCCGCGTTCAACGGATGGGCGATGTCCTTGTAGGTCCCGTCCTTCCGTTTTTTCGCGGGCATCGCGATGAAGAGCCCGGTGGAGCCATGGATCACCTTCAGGTCGCGGACGACGAAGCAGTGATCCAGGGTGATGGTGACGTATGCCTTGAGCTTGTCCTCTTCGACCGGAAACACCCGGACGTCGGTGATGTTCATGTCCCCCCCCGAACACTGGAAGATCGGAGCTATGGGGAAGCCTGGGACAGACCGGAGGTGAAAAGCAAGCACCCCCTACCTGTCGCGCTGGGGACCGTTCACTGCCCCCGCAGCCCCTATGCCCCGAAGGGCCAGTGACTCACCAGGTGGGCGAGGAACGCCAGGTGGTAGACGACGATGATGGCGTAGACGACGGCGCCCGCGCGGATGGCGAAGCGGCTGGCCTTGAGCCGGCGGTGCAGGCACAAGAGGCACAGCCCCGCGTTCACGATGAGCAGCTTGGAGAACATGAAGAGCAGCGGTGACTGCTCGTACGCCACGCGCATCACCGGGTTGAGCTCCTCCGCCACCCCCAGCTGGAGGAAGAGCAGGGTGAAGAGCCCGTCCATCAGGTTCAGCATCAGCAGCGCCACCGACGCCGGCGACATGTAGAAAGAAGCCTGCTGCGCCCAACCCCCGCCCTGCACCTCGTTCGCCGTCGCCGCCACTCGCCACCCCCAAGGTTCCGTCCGTGCTACCCGGGGCAGGGCTATTCAAATCCCTTGCCAGGGTTTCGCGGGGCTTTCCGGGAGCAGGCGGGCAGGCTGCGCGGGCGGGGGCTTGCGTGGCCGGAAACGAAATTGACGGAACGGGGTGGGTCGCCGAGATTGGCCCCGCTTCCGCCCTTCCCGACGAGCGTCCCTTGCATCAATTCCCCAAAGATATCGGGTGGATAGAGGTCATCTGCGGCTCGATGTTCTCCGGCAAGACGGAGGAGTTGATCCGCCGCGTCAAGCGCGCGCTGTACGGCCGGCAGAAGGTGCGGGTGTTCAAGCCGCGCCATCGACACCCGCGTACCGACGACACGCAGGTGGGTCAGCCATTCCCAGTTGGAAATTGGACGTCCCTCCCCACTCGAGAGGGGCTGAAGAAAATTTTCCGGCGACCTGTCCCCCCGACACGCAGGTGGTGGGCATTGACGAGGTGCAGTTCCTGGGCGGTGAGGTGGTGCAGGTGTGCGAGGCGCTCGCCCAGCGCGGCCTGCGCGTCATCTGCGCGGGGCTGGACCAGGACTACCAGGGCGCCCTTCGAACCGATGCCGCAGCTGATGGCGGTGGCGGAGTACGTGACGAAGGAGCTGGCCATCTGCGCGGTGTGCGGGAACCCGGCCAACCGTTCGCAGCGCATCATTGGCAGCGAGGAGCGGGTGGTGGTGGGCGCGGCCGGTGCCTACGAGCCGCGCTGCCGCAAGTGTCACGTGGCGGAACCCGCGGAGGCGAGCCCTCCGCAGACGCTGAAGCTGTTCGACTGAAGAGCCACACCGCCCAAGACCGGCGCGGGAGCCCCATCCGATGCGCGACACCCTGTACGCGAACGTGCCCTTCAAGTTGAACGAGATGACCCACCACTATGGGCCCAACGTCCATCTGGTGGGCAATCCGTTTCTCCTCTCCCAGCTGGCCACGCTTTGCGCCAAGGGCACGCTCCAGCCGCAGATCAACCGGCTGGTGGAGCAGCTCTACGCGGACCTGGTGAAGACGGTCATCAACGCGGAGTTCCCGCGCAAGATGGTGACCATCCCCACGCGGATGATCGACTCCACGCCCCTGGGCATCTACCAGGGCGAGGTGGTGGACCCGCAGCTGCGCGTGGTGACGGTGAACATCGCGCGGGCGGGCACGCTGCCGTCGCAGGTGACGTATGACCTGCTCAACTTCACGGTGGACCCGTCCCTGGTGCGCCAGGACCACATCATCATGAGCCGGATGATCGACGCGGCCCAGGCGGTGGTGGGGTCGGAGATTGGCGGCGCGAAGATTGGCGGGGACGTGGACGACGCGTTCGTGCTGTTCCCGGACCCCATGGGGGCCACGGGCGGCAGCCTGTCCACGGCCATCACCCTGTACAAGACGAAGGTGCCCGGCAAGGCCCGGCGCATCATCACGCTCAACCTCATCGTCACGCCGGAGTACCTGCGCCGGATGACGGCGGAGCACCCGGACGTCATCATCTACGCGCTCCGGTTGGACCGCGGCCTGTCCCCGCCGGAGGTGTTCGGCACCGCGCCGGGCCTGCTCTGGGAGAAGGAGCGGGGGCTGGATGACCGGCAGTACATCGTCCCCGGCGGCGGCGGCTTCGGGGAGATCATGAACAACGCCTACGTGTAGAGGGAGCACCCGGTGACGACGTTCCACGAGAAGGATGTCGGCGTCCTCATCTCCGAGGAGGCCGTGCAGGCGCGCGTGAAGGAGCTGGGCGCCCAGATTACCCGCGACTACCAGGGCAAGGAGCTGACGCTCATCTGCGTGCTCAAGGGCTCCGCGTTCTTCGCCATCGACCTGGCGCGCGCCATCGACCTGCCGCTGACGGTGGAGTTCCTGGGCGTGGCCAGCTACCACGGCGGCACGGAGTCCACGGGCGAGGTGCGCATCACCACGGACGTGTCCAAGCCGATGGCGGGCAAGCACCTGCTCATCATCGAGGACATCATCGACACGGGGCTCACCATGAGCTTCCTGCTGGAGAACCTCCAGGCGCGCCACCCGGCGTCGGTGAAGATCTGCTCGCTGCTGGAGAAGCCCGCGCGGCCAAGACGAAGGTGCACATCGACTACAAGGGCTTCGTCATCGAGGACAAGTTCGTCGTCGGGTACGGCCTGGACTACGGCGAGAAGTACCGGAACCTGCCGTTCATCGGCATCTGGAAGCACGCCTGATTGGATGTCCCACCCCGTGGGGTGGGGGACTTGAGATTGCGAGGGCCCTGTCCACGCGCCGCAAGGCGGCCGTGTGCAGGGCCTTCGTGCGTCGAGGGGGACGTGCCATGCACAGCCTCTCCTTCTGGACACGGAAGGAGGCGTGGGCATGCGAGACGGTAGCGCGAGGAACTCCCGGACGACGGCGAGCGCGGGCGGGGAGGCGATGCAGAAGTACCTGGCGGAAGCCGTCGGCACGTTCGTGCTGGTGCTCGGCGGCGTGGGGGCGGCGGTGCTGGCGGGCGACCGCATCGGCTTCCTGGGGGTGGCGTTCGCCTTCGGGCTGTCGCTGCTGGCCATGGTCTACACGGTGGGCCCCATCTCCGGCTGCCACGTGAACCCGGCGGTGACGGTGGGCCTGCTGATGGCGGGCAAGTTCGACAAGCGCCACGTGGCTGGCTACGTCATCGCGCAGTGCGTGGGCGCCATCGTCGCGGCGGGCGTGGTGCTGC
Source organism: Corallococcus sp. 4LFB (assembly GCF_046520365.1). Classification (NCBI taxonomy): domain Bacteria; kingdom Pseudomonadati; phylum Myxococcota; class Myxococcia; order Myxococcales; family Myxococcaceae; genus Corallococcus; species Corallococcus sp. 4LFB. The sequence continues at coordinate 6,384 of NZ_JBKGHJ010000113.1, read as the reverse complement.
TCATCGCGAAGGGGATGCCGGGCGGCTACTCCGCGAGCGCGGAGGGGCTGGGGAGCAACGGCTACGGGGCGGCGTCCCCGGAGGGCTATGGCGGCGGGGCGGCCTTCATCGCGGAGGTGGTGCTCACCTTCCTGCTGGTGCTGACGGTGCTGGGGGCCACGGACTCGCGGGCGCCGGTGGGCTTCGCGGGCGTGGCCATCGGCCTGGTGCTGACGCTCATCCACCTGGTGGGCATCCCCGTCACCAACACGTCGGTGAACCCGGCGCGCAGCCTGGGGCCGGCGCTGTTCGCGGGAGCTGACGCCCTGAAGCAGCTGTGGATGTTCATCATCGCGCCGCTCTTGGGCGCGGCCTTCGCGTCCGCGGTGTACCGGCTGGTGCACCGGCCGGCGGTGCAGATCACCGCCACACGCGCGGAGCAGGCGACGGAGGAGGAGCGCCGCGAGCGCGTGGCGGGCCGGCGCGACGTGGAGCACCCCGTCTGAAGCACGAAGGCCGTGCCTCGCTTGCTGTCGCGGGGCACGGCCTGGGTGGGTGAAGCAGGGGAGGGGCCTAGAAGGCGGCGTCGAAGACGACGTCGTTGGCGGCGCCCACGCCCACGCCCACCTGGTAGGACGACACGCGGCGCTCGAAGAAGTTGGTGAGCTCCTGCACGTCCTGCAGGTCCATGAAGTGCAGCGGGTTCTTCGTGTGGAAGATGGGGGACATGCCCAGCATCTGGAGGCGCTGGTCGGCCACGTACTCCAGGTAGCCGCGCATCTCCTGCACCGACAGGCCCATCACGCCGCCGCTCAGCAGGTCCTGGGCGAACTGCGTCTCGCACTCCACCGCGTCGCGCATCATCTGCACGACGTCCTTCTCCAGGCTCGCGTCGAAGAGGTCCGGCTCCTCCTTGCGCGCCGTGTTGATGGTCTCGAAGGCGAAGGTCATGTGGGCGGACTCGTCGCGGAACACCCAGTTGGTGCCCGCGGCCAGGCCGTTCAGCAGCCCCTTGCTGCGCAGGAAGTACACGTACGCGAAGGCCGCGAAGAAGAAGAGGCCCTCGATGCAGCCCGCGAAGCAGATGAGGTTCAGCAGGAACTGGCGGCGGTCCGACTTGGAGCGGACCTGATCCAGCGCCTGGATGCTGTCCATCCACTTCATGCAGAAGCGCGCCTTGCGCTGGATGGACGGGATGTTGTCCACCGCCGCGAAGGCCTTGGCGCGCTCCGCCGGGTCCGGCACGTAGCTGTCCAGCAGCGTCAGGTAGAACTGGACGTGCAGCGCCTCCTCGTAGAGCTGGCGCGACAGGTACATGCGCGCCTCGGGCGCGTTCAGGTGCTTGTAGAGGTTGAGCACCAGGTTGTTGCCGACGATGGAGTCGCCCGTGGCGAAGAAGGCCACCAGCCGGTGGATGAGGTGACGCTCCGCGTCCGTCATCTTCGAGCGCAGGTCCACCAGGTCCGTGGAGAAGTCGATCTCCTCCACCGTCCAGGTGTTCTTGATGGCGTTGCGGTACATCTCGAAGAAGACGGGATACGCCATGGGGCGCAGCGTCAGGTTCATTCCCGGATCGAGCAGCATTGCTTCAGCACTCCCTTACTCACGACGACAGGGGACAGCAGGGGTACGCGCCTACCCGCGTGACTACTGGCAGGCCTCGCACGCCTCGGGGTTCTCCAGCGAGCACGCCACCGCTTCGGCCTCCGCGGTCACGACCTGCGACACCGGCGCGGGCGCGGCGGTAATCGTCGGGCCGCCCTGGCCCACGGTGGCCTTGGCGATGCGGGTCGCCGGGCGCGAGCGCAGGTAGTAGGTGGTCTTCAGCCCCTTCTGCCACGCGTAGAAGTACATCGAGGACAGCTTCCCGATGTTGGGCGTCTCCACGAAGAGGTTGAGCGACTGGCTCTGGTCGATGAAGGCGCCGCGGTCCGCGCCCATGTCCAGCAGCGAGCGCATGGGGACCTCCCACGCGGTGCGGTAGATGGCGCGCAGCTCCTCCGGCAGCTCCGTGAGGTCCTGCACGCTGCCTTCCGCCAGCTTGATGCGGTTGCGCGTGGCCTCGTTCCACAGGCCCAGCTGCTGCAGGTCGCGCACCAGGTAGCGGTTCACCTGGAGGAAGTCACCGGACAAGGTCTCGCGCTTGAAGAGGTTGGACACCTGCGGCTCGATGCACTCGTAGCAGCCGGCGATGGACGCGATGGTGGCCGTGGGCGCGATGGCGATCATCAGCGAGTTGCGCAGGCCCACCTTCATGATGCGCGAGCGCAGCGCGTCCCAGCGCAGCGTGTCCTCCGGGACGATGCCCCAGCTGTCGAACTGGAGCTCGCCCTTGGCCGCGCGCGTCTCCGGGAAGGACGGGTGTGCGCCGAACTGCTCCGCCAGGTCGGAGGAGGTGACGAGCGCCGCGTAGTAGATCTCCTCCGAGATCTTCTTCGACAGGTTGCGCGCCTCCACGGAGTCGAAGGGCAGGCGCAGCTGGAAGAAGACGTCCTGGAGGCCCATCAGGCCCAGGCCCACCGGGCGCCAGCGGCGGTTGGAGTCCGCGGCGGTGGGGATGGGGTAGTAGTTGAGGTCGATGACGCGGTCCAACTGCTTGAGCGCGAGCATCGCGTTGGAGCGCAGCTGGTCGAAGTCGAACTTCCCGTCCTTCACCATGCGGCCCAGGTTGAGCGACCCCAGGTTGCACACCGCCGTCTCACCCTGGCTCGTGACCTCCAAAATCTCCGTGCAGAGGTTGGACAGGTGGATGACGTTGCCCGGCTGGCCCGTCTGGTTGCTCTTGCGGTTGCAGATGTCCTTGAAGGTCATCCAGCCGTTGCCCGTCTGGGCCAGCACCTTCATCATCCGGGCGTACAGGTCGCGCGCCTTCACCTTGCGCACGGCCTGGCCCTGCGCCTCCGCCTCCGCGTAGGCCTTCTCGAAGGCCTCGCCGAAGAGGTCGGTGAGGTGGGGCGTCGCCTTCGGGTCGAAGAGGCTCCACTCCTGGTCGGCCTCCACGCGGCGCATGAAGAGGTCCGGCACCCAGTTGGCCAGGTTCAGGTTGTGCGCGCGGCGGGCCTCGTCGCCGGTGTTGTCACGCAGCTCGAGGAAGTCCTCGATGTCCGCGTGCCACGTCTCCAGGTACACGCAGCACGCGCCCTTGCGCTTGCCGCCCTGGTTCACCGCCGCCACGGACGCGTCCAGCGTCTTGAGCCACGGGACGATGCCGTTGGAGTGGCCGTTGGTGGACTTGATGAGCGAGCCGCGCGCGCGCACGCGGTGGTACGCCACGCCGATGCCGCCGGAGAACTTCGACAGCATCGCGATGTCCGAGTACTTCTTGTAGATGGCGTCCAGCTCGTCCGCCGGCGAGTCCAGCAGGAAGCAGCTGGAGAGCTGCTCGTGGCGCGTGCCGGAGTTGAACAGGGTGGGGGAGCTGGGCAGGTACTCCAGCGAGCTGAACAGGCGGTAGAGCTCGATGGCCTCGCGCGCGTTGTCGCCGGACAGGGCGCACGCCACGCGCAGGAAGAAGTCCTGCGGCGTCTCAATCACTTCGCGCGTCTGCGGGTTCTTGAGCAGGTAGCGGTCGTAGACGGTGCGCAGGCCGAAGTACTCGAAGAGGTCGTTGCGGACCGGGTCGATGGCGGCGTTGAGCTTGCGCGCGTTGGCCTGGACGAAGGTGAGCAGGCGGTCCGCGATGAGGCCGTGCTTGTGGCCGGCGGCGACGGACTGGCTGAAGGACTGGATGTCCTGGTTGCTGACCTCCTTCTGGATGAAGGTGGACAGCAGGCGCGCGGAGAGCCGGGCGTACTCGGGCTCCTCCACGATGAGCGCCGCGGCGGTCTGGATGGACAGGCTGTCCAGCTCGCGCGTGGTGGCGCCGTCGTACAGGCCGCTGATGGTCTTGGTGGCCACGCGCATCACGTCCACGCGCGACAGGCCCACGCAGGACTTGCCCACCGCGCGGACGATCTTGTTGAGGTCCACCGGCTCCGCCGTGCCGTTGCGCTTCGTCACCCGCATGGTGGTGGCGAAGTCGCCGGGCGCCGACCCGGCCTGCGTGGCGGGCGCCACGGTGGCGGAGTCGGGGGGCGGCGAGGCGACGGCGTTCGGCTTGAAGGGCGTCTGGACGGTCACGGGCGTCTCACTTCCGGGCAAGGCAATGGCGTAGCCATCAGGGCGGACTGCCCCTGTGGGTGACGGCTTCGGAGATGGCTGGGAGGGACTGCTTCCTATCAGGACCCGCGGGCTTGGCGACAACAGCCCGACATGTAGCGAATTGTGGGGCGAATGTGTGTGTCAGGCAAGAAAACCACACGTGCCTCCGGGTTCCGCGGACGTGCCCCCTGGGTGGCGGGCGAGCAACAGAGGAGACCCAAGCTATGGGGGGTCCCCTGGTGTGTCAACGCTAGATCCTGTGTAAAGCTGCCCGCAGGGTCGGATCGATCATTGCAATCTATGATCACTCACCGACACTTCTCCGGTCGTCTTCCGGCCGACATTTACAGGGCCGGAAAAGCGCGTCCGGGACCGTGTTTTTCATGGGGTCACCCAACCCCCCAAGATCAGGGCGCGCGGCCCGCGTCGGGGGTTGGGGCGGCGGCCGGGGGCTGCTGGGCGGCGTCACCGGCGGGTGACGGCGCGGGCTGCTGGGGCGCCGGTGCTACAGGGCTGTTGTCCGGGGCGCTCTCGCTGTGGACGGCGCGGCGCAGGGCCTCCTCCAGGTTGCGGGCGGTGGGGCCCACGGTGGTGAGCATCTGGTTGGCGGCGCGGGCGTGGCGGTTCTCCGTCTCCGCGGCGAGCTTGAGCTGGGCCAGCCCTTCGGACACGAGGCGGCGGGCGTCCTCCAGCTTCTGGCGGGCCTGGTAGAAGGCGACGTCGGTGAGCATGGACTGGAGGCTGCGGCGCTGCTCCTCCGTGATGCCGGCGAGCTTCTCCGCGCGGCGCAGGTAGTAGAGGCCGCGCTCCACCTTGGCGGGCTCGCCGGACGCGATGCGCGGGCGGGCCAGGGTCTCCAGGAGGGGGAAGAGGGCGCGGTCCAGGTCGTCGCGGTCGGTGAACTTCTGCTGCGTCAGCAGGGTGACGTCCTGGCCCTCCAGGGGGAGCGGGGCGTAGGCGTCCGCGAGGCGCGGGTCGCCGGGGCGGTAGGCGGCGGCGCCCGTGGGCAGGGCGCGGCCCTTCATCACCATCAGCTCGCCGTTCTCCTGCACGACGGTGAAGGTGCGGGCGTTGAGCTGGCCCAGGAGGAAGACGACGCCGCCACCCAGGCCCAGGATGACGAGGAAGACGAGCAGCCGGGTGAAGGTGCGACGGGCCCGGTAGCCAAAACCCTGCTGTGGATGGGTGGTCATGTCGCCTGCTCTCCGGTCGGTCGGGCGTGGGCCCGTGAGGGTCTGGCCCTGAAATTGGGTCTTCTGGGACTCCAACGCTACAGTTCTCGCCCCCTCGGGAACATCATTTGCAACCCACCTTTCGTCGCATGGGGCCCAGCGAGCTGCTGCCCCGCTACATCTTCGCGGAGAGCCTGTTCGCGCGCCGTCGCGTGCTGGAGGTCGACGCCGTGGCCTCCACGGGCGGCGAGAGCGCGCGCTTTCTCGTCGAGCGGGGTGCTCGCACCGTGGTGGCGTGCGACGCGGACGTGGCGGCGGTGGAGGCGGCGCAGAAGGCCCATGCGCACCCGCAGCTGCGCTTCCGCGCCAACGTCTATGACGACCTGGAGGCGGGCAGCTTCGACCTGGTGCTGGTGACGGACCTGGCGCCCTACGTGCGCGCGCCGGAGCTCCTGGCGGAGCTGGCGCGGCTGGTGGCCCGGCAGGGCTTCCTGGTGGGCGGCCTGCGCAACATCGCGGGGCTGGCGCTGCCGCAGCTGCTGGAGCCGGAAGAGGCGGTGCCGCCCACGTACGGGCAGCTGCTGGACGCGCTGACGGCGCACTTCCCCCATGTGGAGGTGGCCACGCAGTCGCCGGTGCTGGGCTACCAGCTCGCGTTCGAGCGAGGCGAGGGCTTGCAGGTGGACGGCTCGCTCGTGCGGCACAGCGAGGCGGCGTACTTCGTGGTGATGGCGGGCCTGGAGCCGGCGCGGGTGGTGGACCCCACGTGGGTGCAGCTGCCGCCGGAGCCGCTGGCCTTCACGCGCGGCAAGCTGGACGAGGTCGCGGCCCGGGCGAAGACGTGGGAGGAGCGGGCGGGGCGGCTGAAGGAGGCGGTGTCGAAGCTTCGCGCGGAGATTGGTGACCGCGAGGCGGAGGTGGTCGCGCTCAAGCCGGCGCTGGAGGGTGCCCGGCAGGACATGGCGCGGCTGACCGCGCAGCTGGAACGAGGCGCGGGGCACGTGGGAGTCCGCGCGCGAGCGGGACGACCTGAGCAGCCGGCTGCGGCGGCGCGAGCTGGAGCTGCAGGTCGCGACGGAGCGGATCGCGGACG